>NZ_JAANNX010000029.1:0-71678 GCF_013363615.1 Streptomyces sp. CAI-85
ACTTGACGTCGCCGGAGCCGTGCATCGACTTCGGGTCGAGGTTGCCCTCGAACTCGCGGAAGATCTGCGCGTACGACTTGCCGACGATGTTCGCGAGGACGTTCAGCCGGCCGCGGTGGGCCATGCCGATGACGACCTCGTCCAGGCGGGACTCCGCCGCGCTGTCGATGACCGCGTCGAGCAGCGGGATGACGGACTCGCCGCCCTCCAGGGAGAAGCGCTTCTGGCCGACGTACTTCGTCTGGAGGAAGGTCTCGAACGCCTCCGCGGCGTTCAGCCGGCGCAGGATGCGGAGCTGCTCCTCGCGCTCGGGCTTGGTGTGCGGGCGCTCGATGCGGTCCTGGATCCACTTGCGCTGCTTGGGGTCCTGGATGTGCATGAACTCGATGCCGGTGGTGCGGCAGTACGAGTCGCGCAGCACGCCGAGGATGTCGCGCAGCTTCATCAGGGACTTGCCGGCGAAGCCGCCGACGGCGAACTCGCGCTCCAGGTCCCACAGGGTGAGGCCGTGCTCGGTGATGTCCAGGTCGGGGTGCTTGCGCTGGCGGTACTCCAGCGGGTCGGTGTCGGCCATGACATGGCCGCGGACCCGGTAGGAGTGGATCAGCTCGAAGACCCGGGCGGCCTTGGTGACGTCGTCGTCGTGGCTGGCGTCGATGTCCTTGAGCCAGCGGACCGGCTCGTAGGGGATGCGCAGCGCCTCGAAGATGTCGTCGTAGAAGCCCTGCTCGCCGAGGAGGAAGTTCGCGACGATCCGCAGGAACTCGCCGGAGGCGGCGCCCTGGATGACCCGGTGGTCGTAGGTCGACGTGAGCGTCATGACCTTGGAGATGCCGAGCTTGTTCAGGGTGTCCTGGCTGGTGCCCTGGAACTCCGCCGGGTAGTCCATGGAGCCGACGCCCATGATCACCGACTGGCCGGGCATCAGACGCGGCACGGAGTGGACGGTGCCGAGGCCGCCGGGGTTGGTCAGGGAGACCGTGACACCGGTGAAGTCGTCCATCGTCAGCTTGCCGTCGCGGGCGCGGCGGACGATGTCCTCGTAGGCCTGCCAGAACTCGAAGAAGTTGAGCGTCTCGGCCTTCTTGATGCCGGCGACGACGAGCTGGCGGTCGCCGTTGGGCTTCACCAGGTCGATGGCGAGGCCGAAGTTGACGTGCGGCGGCTTGACGAGGGTGGGCTTCCCGTCCTTCTCCGCGTAGTGCCAGTTCATCGACGGCATGGCCTTGATGGCCTGCACCATCGCGAAGCCGATCAGGTGCGTGAAGGAGATCTTCCCGCCCCGGGCCCGCTTGAGGTGGTTGTTGATCACGATGCGGTTGTCGAACAGCAGCTTCACCGGGACCGCGCGCACGGACGTGGCCGTGGGCAGCTCCAGCGAGGCGTTCATGTTCTTGGCGACCGCGGCGGCGGGGCCGCGCAGGGTGATCAGCTCCGGGCCCTCGGACGCGGCCGCGGGCTGCGCGGCGGGCGCTGCCTTCGCGGCGGCCGGCCGGGGAGCCGCGGCGGGCTTCGCCGGGGCGGGCGCCGGGGCCTTGGCGGCGGGCGCCGGAGCCGGGACGGCGGCGGGCTGCGCGGCCGGGGCGGGCGCCTTCGCGGCGGGCGCCGCGGGTGTGGTGGTCCCTGCGGCCCCCGCGGCCGCAGTACCCGCCGCAGCCGGAGCGGCGGCGGCCGCGCCCGGCTTGTAGTCGGCGAAGAAGTCCCACCAGGCACGGTCTACCGAATTCGGGTCCTGGAGGTACTGCTGATAGATCTCGTCGACGAGCCACTCGTTGGCACCGAACGCGGCAGCGGGGTTCTTGCCCGCTTGGTCTGCGTCGGTCGAAAGGCTCGATGCGTTACTGGGGGACTGTGGCGACACGGCGGCAACCGCCCTCTTCCGCTTCACAAGGTGATGGACAGCGGGAATAAAGGCTACGCCTCCAAGAGCACGTAGGTCAGGCCGGGCCGGTCCATCGTCGCGTAAGTCACATCGGAACACGCGTTTCGGCGGCGGAAATGGCGGGAAACAAGCGCGGTTGCGCTGCGAAAGGGGTGCGTGGACGCAGGTCGCGCACACCGAGCGTGCGGACCCGTGCCGACCTGCGCCGGTGCGCCGTCGGTTCTGTGCCTGATCACACGTGTCCATGCGTGCGGACGCCCGTGGATCATCTGGCTCCGCATTCAACTTTACGTCAACTTGGTACGGAAGACTCTCCCGGAAGAGTGACAAGAATCCGGCAACCCCGCTCGGATTCGGCCACCCCTATCCGGCCGCCGTGCAGATCGACGGCCCAGCGGGCGATCGCGAGACCCAGCCCCGTACCGCCGTCGCTGCCCGGCCCGTGCGGCCGCCGGACGGCTCCCCGGTTGAACCGCTCGAACACGCGGTGCCACTCCGAGCGCGGGATACCGGGCCCCTCGTCCAGGATCTCCAGCTCCAGCGACTCCGGCAGCGGGCCGCGCCGCGCCTTGACCGTGACCCGGCCGTGCGGCGGGGAGTGCTTGACCGCGTTGTCGATCAGATTGGCGACGACCTGGTGGATGCGCTCGGGGTCCGCGTGCGCCGTCAGCTCCGGCGGCGAGACGTCCAGGTGCAGATGCACGTCGGTACGCGTGTGCGTGCCGCCCGACCCCATCGCGGCCCGCGCCGAGGCGACCATGTTGGACTCCTTCAGCACCCCCGACAGATACGGCCACACCTCGAAACGCCGCTTGCGCAGCGGTACGACGCCGTTGTCCAGCCGGGACAGGTCCAGCAGGGTCTCCACGAGCCGGCCGAGGCGCTCGGTCTGCTTCAGCGCGGTGCGCATGGTCTCGGTGTCGGCCTCGGCGATGCCGTCGACGACGTTCTCCAGGACCGCGCGCAGTCCGGCGATCGGGGTGCGCAGCTCGTGCGAGACGTTCGCCACCAGCTCCTTGCGCTGGCGGTCCTGGGCCTCCAGCTCGTCCGCCATCACATTGATCGTCTGGGCCAGGTCGCCCAGCTCGTCGCGGCGGTTCTCGCTGACCCGGCGGGTGTAGTCGCCGTGCGAGATGGAGCGGGCGACCGCGTTCATCTCGTCCAGCGGAGCGGTGAGGGAATGCGCCACGAACTGCGTGATGAGCAGGGTGGCGATCATCGAGAAGACCGTGATGAAGCGGAGTTCCGTCTTCGTGTGCACGGCGATCACGGACAGCCCGGTGGTGATCAGCACCGAGACGACGACCAGCGCGCCGAGCTTGGTCTTCACCGAGAACGGGCGCACTTTCCCCCAGGACTCCCCGGGGTCTCTCGGACCGTCCGCGCCGCTCATGGCGTGGGGGTCTCCAGCGCGTAGCCCACACCGTGCACGGTGCGGATCCGCTCGGCGCCGATCTTCCGGCGCAGCGCCTTGATGTGGCTGTCGACCGTGCGGGTGCCGGAGGCGTCCGCCCAGTCCCAGACCTCCGCCAGCAACTGCTCACGGGAGAGCACCGCGCGCGGGGTGTTGGCCAGGCAGACCAGCAGGTCGAACTCGGTGGGCGTCAGATGCACGTCCTCCGAGCGGACCCGGACCCGGCGCTGCGCGTGGTCGATCTCCAGCTCGCCGAGGCGCAGGATGCCGCTGCGGGGCGTGGTCGCCGCGATCGCGGCGCGCTCCACCCGGCGCAGCAGCACGTGCACGCGCGCGGCCAGCTCGCGCATCGAGAACGGCTTGGTCATGTAGTCGTCGGCGCCCACGCCGAGCCCGACCAGCATGTCGGTCTCGTCGTCGCGCGCGGTGAGCATGAGGACCGGCACCGGGCGGGCGGCCTGCACCCGGCGGCACACCTCGAGGCCGTCGAAGCCGGGCAGCATGATGTCGAGGATCAGCAGATCGGGCTGCCATGCCTCCGCGGTGTCGACGGCCGCGGGGCCGTCGCCCGCCGTTTGCACGAGGAATCCCTCGGCGCGCAGGCGGGCCGCGATGGCGTCGACGATCGTCGGGTCGTCCTCGACCACCAGAACGCGGCGCTGCGCGCCCTGGGTCGCCGTCGTCGTGCCGTTGTGCGCGGTGTGTGTCTGCTCCATCGCCCGCCCCTGAGTGTGCTTTCCGGAACCAGTGGGGTGGTCCCTTGTCTGCGCATGACTGCGGTTGACGCGTAAATGATCGGCGTCAGGCATGAAACGTACCCGGAGTCACCTCGCCTTTGCTATCCAGGTCGGACGGCGAGGTGCACGACGTCCGGCACGCCTCGGGCAACGGGGATCTCTTCGGTACGCACCTGCTGGAACCCGGCATTCCCCAAGGTTCCCTCGAATTCCGGAGAGGGCTGGGCGGACCATACCGCGAGCACGCCACCGGGTCTCAACACCCTTGCGCAGCGCGTGAGTCCGGTCACCGAATAGAGGCTGTCGTTGCCCTCGTCGACGGTCCAGCCAGGACCGTTGTCGATGTCGAGGCAGAGCGCGTCGAACGTGTCGCATGTCTCATTGACGTAGTCCAGCAGGTCGGCCTCCACGATCTTCGCGCGCGGATCGGCGAGCGCCCGCGCGGAGAGGGCGGCCAGCGGGCCGCCGCGGTGCCAGTCGACGACGGCCCGCTCGCGCTCCACGACGGTGACCGCGCCCCAGCGGGGGTCGGCCGCGGCGTGTGCGAGCGAGAATCCGACGCCGAGACCGCCGATCAGCAGTTCCGGGGCGTCCCGGCCGTCCAGGGCGGCGAGCGCGGCGTCCACCAGCAGGCGTTCGGAGCGGCCGTCGGAGGTGTCCATCAGGAAGCAGCCGTTCGCGATGATCTGGAGCAGCGTCCCGTGCCGGCGCAGCACCACCTCGCCGTAAGGACCCTCGCGACGGTCCAGCACTTCGGGGATGTCGTAGGGCGTCACCATCGGCCCATCGTGGCATTTCTCTGACGGAACGTTGACGGAACGCGAAGAGACCTGGTCGGGCGGGGGTGAAGAAGCTGTGCGGCATTGACGGACGGGCTGTGACTCCCTCCTTCGGCGATCGCCCGGTGAGCGTCCGGTGATCGCCCACAGCGAACGGGCGGTCGTCCCGGGAACATCCCGAGGCTCCCATGCATTGAGTCGGCATAGCTCAACTTGACTGCCGAAGGGGAGATCATGGCTTCGACGTCCGCATCGCTCACCCTGCCCGTACTGCCTCTCGATGACGAGGTCGTACTCCCCGGCATGGTGGTTCCGCTGGACCTCAACGACACCGACGTGCGCGCCGCGGTGGAGGCCGCTCAGGCCGCCGCGCGGTCCGAGCCGGGCAAGCCCAGGGTGCTGCTGGTCCCGCGGATCGACGGGACGTACGCGAGCACCGGCGTGCTGGGCACCGTCGAACAGGTCGGTCGGCTGGCCGACGGCGACCCGGGCGCGCTGATCCGCGGCCGCGGGCGCGTGCAGATCGGCGCCGGGACGACCGGCCCGGGCGCCGCGCTCTGGGTCGAGGGCACCCGTATCGACCAGAGCGTGCCGGAACCCCTGCCGGGGCACGTCACCGACCTGGTCAAGGAGTACAAGGCGCTCGCCACCGCCTGGCTGCGCAAGCGCGGCGCCTGGCAGGTCGTCGACCGCGTCCAGGCCATCGACGACGTCTCCGCGCTCGCCGACAACTCCGGCTACTCGCCGTTCCTGACCACCGAACAGAAGGTGGAGCTGCTGGAGACCGCCGACCCGGTGGCCCGGCTGAAGCTCGCCACCCGGCAACTGCGCGACCACCTCGCCGAGCAGGACGTCGCCGAGACCATCGCCAAGGACGTCCAGGAGGGCGTCGACAAGCAGCAGCGCGAGTTCCTGCTGCGCCGTCAGCTCGACGCCGTCCGCAAGGAACTGCGCGAGCTGAACGGCGACTCCAAGGACTCCGCCGAGGAGTCCGACGACTACCGCTCCCGCGTGGAGGCCGCCGACCTGCCCGAGAAGGTCCGCGAGGCCGCCCTCAAGGAGGTCGACAAGCTGGAGCGGTCCTCCGACCAGTCCCCGGAGGGCTCCTGGATCCGCACCTGGCTGGACACCGTCCTCGAACTGCCCTGGAACGAGCGGACCGAGGACTCCTACGACATCCAGGGCGCCAAGGCGATCCTCGACGCCGAGCACGCGGGCCTGGAGGACGTGAAGGAGCGGATCACCGAGTACCTGGCCGTGCGCAAGCGCCGCGGCGAGCGGGGCCTCGGTGTCGTCGGCGGGCGGCGCGGCGGTGCCGTGCTGGCGCTCGTCGGCCCGCCCGGCGTCGGCAAGACCAGCCTCGGCGAGTCGGTCGCGCACGCCATGGGCCGCTCCTTCGTCCGCGTCGCCCTCGGCGGCGTCCGCGACGAGGCCGAGATCCGCGGCCACCGCCGTACGTACGTCGGCGCGCTGCCCGGCCGGATCGTGCGCGCGATCAAGGAGGCCGGGTCGATGAACCCGGTGGTCCTGCTGGACGAGATCGACAAGGTGGGCTCCGACTTCCGGGGCGACCCGGCCGCCGCCCTCCTCGAAGTCCTCGACCCGGCGCAGAACCACACCTTCCGGGACCACTACCTGGAGGTCGAGCTGGACCTGTCCGACGTCGTCTTCCTGGCCACCGCCAATGTCCTGGAGGCGATCCCGGAGGCCCTGCTCGACCGGATGGAGCTGGTCCGCCTCGACGGCTACACCGAGGACGAGAAGGTCGTCATCGCCCGCGACCACCTCCTCCCGCGCCAGCTCGAACGGGCCGGCCTGGACAAGGAGGAAGTGGTCCTGGAGGAGAGCGCCCTGCGCAAGCTGGCCGGCGAGTACACCCGCGAGGCGGGCGTGCGCACCCTGGAGCGGACCGTCGCCCGGCTGCTCCGCAAGGTCGCGGCCCAGCACGAACTGGGCGAGCGGGAGCTGCCGTTCACCGTCACCGACGCCGAGCTGCGCGCGCTGATCGGACGGCCGCACCACGTTCCCGAGTCCGCCCAGGACCCGGCCGAGCGCCGCACCGCGGTGCCGGGCGTGGCCACGGGCCTCGCGGTCACCGGCGCCGGAGGCGACGTCCTCTATGTGGAGGCGTCGCTCGCCGACCCGGAGACCGGCGCGGCCGGACTGACCCTGACCGGTCAGCTCGGTGACGTGATGAAGGAGTCGGCGCAGATCGCGCTGAGCTTCCTGCGCTCGCACGGCGCGGAGCTGGAGCTGCCGGTCGGCGACCTCAAGGACCGGGGTGTGCACATCCACTTCCCGGCGGGCGCGGTCCCCAAGGACGGCCCCAGCGCCGGCGTCACGATGACGACGGCCCTCGCCTCGCTGCTGTCGGGCCGGCTGGTCCGCACGGACGTGGCGATGACCGGCGAGGTCTCCCTGACCGGCCGGGTGCTGCCGATCGGCGGCGTCAAGCAGAAGCTGCTCGCCGCCCACCGCGCCGGGGTGACGACCGTCGTCATCCCCAAGCGCAACGAACCCGACCTGGACGACGTCCCGGCGGAGGTCCTCGACACGCTGGACGTCCACGCCGTCACCGACGTCCGCCAGGTCCTGGAACTGGCGCTCGCGCCCGCCGTGAACGGCGCGGCGCCGGAGGTTCCGGTGGCGGCGTGACGGACGCCACCGGAAGAACGGCGGGACCCGGATCTCCCAGGAGACCCGGGTCCTCGCCGGACCCTGGCCGGGGACATGGAAAGCTACGCAGGTAGACGACCAGACGGACACGGGGAACCGGAGCAGGGGTGCTGACGTGCACGAGGACACACACGGCGAGGGACACGGGGGCGGCGAGTCCACGGAGTTCCTGTCCCTGGAGCGGGAACTGACGGTGCTGCTGCGCCGCGCCCGCGCCAACCAGGGCGAGATGGCCCGCGAGGTCCATCCGGACCTGGAGTCCGCCGCGTACGGTCTGCTGATCCGGCTGGAGGAGTGCGGACGGCAGCGCGCCACCGAACTCGCCGCGTACATCGGCGTCGGCAAGGCCACCATGTCCCGTCAGCTCCGCGCCCTGGAACAGCTCGGCCTGGTCGCCCGTGAACCCGACCCGGCCGACGGCCGCGCCTGGCTCGTCGACCTCACCGAGGAGGGCCGCACCCGCGTCGGCCGGGTCCGGGAGGCCCGCCGCGCGCGGTACGTCCGCAACTTCTCCGACTGGGACCGCGCCGAGGTCGCCGAACTGGCCCGGCTGCTCCAGCAGCTCAACCGCGGCATGGAGAAGTAGCGCCGCCCCGACCGGGCCTGACGCTCCCTACAGGTCCACGTACACCGCTGTCGCGTCGTCATGCGTCTTGCCGGTCCCCAGGAACGTCCGGGCCGTGGCGTCCGCGTCCTCAAGGACCCGCACCTTCTCCACGAGGGCGCGGGGGCCGTCCTCGCGGACGAGGGTGAACAGGGACGTCCAGTCGCCCTCGCGGAAGGTCTCCGTCCAGCGGGTCGCGCCGTCGGACAGCGCGGCCAGCGAGACGACCTCCGTACGGGGCACACTTCCGGCCACCGCGCGGTCCGCCACCGCCGGATCCGCGGCGGCCGTGAAGAAGCCGCCCTCCTTGTTGCGCAGCGTCCCGTCGACCGTCGCGGCGCTCCTCAACAGGGCGCGCGGCAGCAGGGCGAGACGCTCGTCCCGGACCGGCGAGACCGTGCCCCCGGGGGACGCAAGGAGCAGCGTCGCGTCGCACAGCACCAGGTACTCCACGGTCTCCGGGGACCAGCGCGCCAGGGCCACCGTCGCCTGCGGAGTACGCGGGTGAGAAAGGTCACAGGTTCGCGCATGGGCGTCGGCGGTACGCGCGACGGCGCGGGACAGGGCCTCCGTCAGCGGAACATCCGGGAGGGAAACGGTCAGTTCGGTCAGGGCCCCGCCCAGGCGCGCCGTGAACCAGGGGACCGAATGCAGACAGCCCCCGCCGTCCGCCGGTGGTGTCACCCCGTCCAGCAGGACGACCGAACCGCCCTGCCCGGAGGCGGAAAGTCCGACACTCGCGAAGTCCTCGTTGGGACGGGCCCGATCGCCCGGCTCCGACACAAGTTCCGTACGCATCCGGCCAGTCTGCACGACCGCTCCACAGCATCCGCGAACGTCCCCCACACGCCGCCGGACCGCCGTACGAGCCCCGACCGGCCCAGGTCAGACGCCTGTTTTGGGCGGGAATGCTGGGCTCAGGGCAGGCGTGGTGGCGAATATTGTCAAAGCCTGCCGCTCACGTCCAACCGGCCCGCCGGACCGGGCCGTCGCGCGCGCCGCGGGAACTTGCCCGCCAACTCCCGTCCGATGTTCACTCCTTCGGGTGGCGGGGGAAGCGATGCGCGACCGCCGCCCACCGGCACTGGGAGGGTCGGGGACCGAACCGGGCGTACGCATCATTTGACGGAGCGTCACATCCGGCCCATGGGTACACGAGTCAGGAATGCGAGCACCGGTGCAGAAGACGCGGACTGGGCGTAAAGGCAGCCGGACGGCCTCCGAGGGCGGCGCCGAGCGCACCCCCGTCGGCAAGGGCCGCCCCACCCACGTACGCAACCGGCTGATCGTCGCCGTGGCCGTGGTGGCCGCCGCGATCGCCGGTGCCGGCGCCCCCGCGCTCCTCACCGCCTCCGGGCAGCTCAAGGACTCCCAGGACCTGGTCACCCTGGCCGAACAGACCGAGGACGCCCTCGCCCTGGCCCGGTCCCTCGCCGACGAACGCGACGAGGTCACCTCGTACGTCGCGGCCGGCCGCCCCGACTCCGAGGCCCCGTCCGCCGAGAGCGGCGCCCGGGTGGACCGCCAGGCCCGCGAGCTGACCGCCGAGACGGACGTCACCGCCGACCTGCGCGACGCCCTCGACTCCCTCACCGCCGTCCGCCGCACCGCGCTCACCGGCGAGGGCACCGCCCTGGAGGCGCACGACGCCTACTCCAAGGTGATCACCGCCCTGCACGGCCTCGCCGAACGGCTCGCCGAGCAGACCCCGGCGCGCGCGGGCTCCGGGGCGCACGCCCTCGTCGCGCTCGACACCGCCGTCCAGCAGGCGTCCGCCACCCGCGGACTGCTGCTCGCCGCGCTCCGGGTGCCGTCCGCCACGCAGACCGTCATCGACCCCGTCACCGGCCTGGCGAGCACCGAGAAGGTCTCCTCCGAGGCCGACACCGAGCGCCGCGACGCCCTCACCGCCGCCGCCCAGCAGTCCCGGGTCCGCTCCGACGCGGCCCTCGCCGACTTCCGCGCGTCCGCCCCCGAGGACATCGTCGAGTCGTACGACTCCACGGTCACCGGCGGGGACGTCGACACCGCGGAGAAGTACCTCGCCCGTCTCACCGACCAGCCCACCCTGAGCGCCGGTGAACTCGCCACCGGCGTCAAGAAGCTGGACGCCGCGCTCTCCGCCCGCGTCGACCTGATGCGCGGCGCCGAGTCCTCCCTCTACGGCGGGCGCGCCGACGACCTCGCCGCCCTGCGCGACGACGACGTCACCGGCCTGGAGATCAGGATCGCCCTGCTCGGCGCGCTGATGCTGCTCGCGGTCGCCGTCTCCACCGGCATGGCCCGCAGCCTCACCCGCCCGCTCTCCGTGCTGCGCCGCGGCTCCGCCCGGCTCGCCGGGGCCGAGAACCCGGCCGCCGAGGAACCCGTCACCTTCACCGGCCGCAACGACGAGTTCGCCCAGGTCGTCCGGTCCGTCAACGCCCTGCACGCGCACGCCGTCGCCGTCCACGAGCGGGTGGCGACGCTGGAGTCCGACCGCAAGCATCTCGTGGGCCAGCGCCAGGCGATGGCCGACGCCCGCGAGGAACTGCGCGCGGAGATCGCCGAGTCGGCGGACCGGCTCGAACGGCTGCGGTCCAGCATCACCGGCACCTTCGTCAACCTCGCCCTGCGCACCCTCGGTCTCGTCGAGCGCCAACTCGGCGTCATCGAGACCCTGGAGGAGCGCGAGCAGGACCCCGACCGGCTGGCCACCCTCTTCAAGCTCGACCACTTCGCGACCGTCATGCGGCGGCACAGCGAGAACCTCCTCGTCCTCGCCGGCACCGAACACGTCCAGCAGCACGCGGGGCCGATCCCGCTGGTGGACGTGGTCCGGGCGGCCGTCAGCGAGATCGAGCGCTACGAGCGGGTCCGGATCTCGGCGCTGCCGCCGCACGCGCACGTGGCCGGCTTCGCCGCGGACGACCTGAGCCATCTGCTCGCCGAACTCATGGAGAACGCCACCTCGTTCTCCCCGCCGGACCTGCCCGTCGAGGTCTCCGGCTGGCTCCTGGAGAGCGGCGAGGTCATGCTCTCCGTGCAGGACGAGGGCATCGGCATCCCGGAGGACCGTCTCACCGCCCTCAACGCCCGCCTCACCGACTTCGACCCCGAGACCCCCTACGACCAGGAGGGCGAGGAGGGACTCGGCCTCGGCCTGTACGTGGTGGCCCGCCTCGCGCACCGGCACGGGGTGCGGGTGCAGCTCCGCGAGCAGAAGCAGGGCGGGGTGGCGGCGGTCGTCGTCCTCCCGGCCACGCTGCTGCCCGAGGCGCCCTCGGCCGCGGTGCCGTCCTCGGCGCCGGCCTCCGCGCGGGCCCAGTCCTTCTCCCTGCCGGGCGCGGACGCGGAGGCCAACTCCAACGTCCTGCCGGGCCGCCCGAAGCCGGCGGACCCCCTGGTCGCGCTGGCGGAGAACGCCGTACGGGCGGCGGGGGAGGAAAGCCGCGGCGAGACGGTCCCGAGGCCCCGCAAGGAAACACCGGCGGAGGCACTGTCCGGCCCACGCCCCGAGACCCGGCCCGCCGCCTCGCCCGAGACGCGCGCCGACGTTCCGGCCGAGAGCCGGACCGATGCCCAGGCTGACACCCGTGCCGAGGCCCGGACCGACGTTCTGGCCGACGCCCGCGCCGACGCCTCGGCCGAGACCTCGGTCGGTACTGCGGCCGGTGCACCGGCTGGACGGCCGCCGGTACCGGCCGACGCAGACGGCGAGGCCGGGTTCGAGACCCCGGCCCGGGTCCCGGCCCAGGCCGAGCGGGACACCGCCGCCAGCTCTGACGCGAGCCCTGACGCCGAGCCCACCCCGGGGACGCCCGCCGCGTTCCCGGCCGAGAGCCCGGCCGAGACGACCATGGAACTCCTTCTGCCGGTCCCACCCGCGGAAGGGGACCCGGCACGACCCGAGGCCCAGGCTCAGGTCTCGGCCCAGGCTCAGGTCTCGGCCCAGGACCTGGACTCGGCCCAGGAGTTGGAACCGGCCAAGGCTCAAGCCCCGTCCCAGGCTCAAATCCTGGCTCAGGCTCAAGCCCAGGATGTGGACCCGGCTCAGGCCCAAGCCCCGGACCCGGCCCTGGCCCATGCCTCGGCCCCGGACCCGGACCCGGCCCAAGCCCCAGACCTGGACCCGGCTCAGGCTCAAGCCCTGGCCCAAGCTCAGGCTCAAGCCCCGGACCTGGGTTCGCTCCTGGCCCAAGCCTCGGCCCAGGACCCGAACCCGGCCCAAGCCTCGACCCAAGACCTGGACCCGGCCCGAACCCCGGCCCAAGACCTAGGCCCTGCCCAGGACCTGAACCCGGACGCAGCCAAGACACAAGCCCCTGCCCAGGACCCGAACCCGGCCCCGGCCAAGGCCCAAGCCCCGGCCCCGGACCCGGCCCCAAAGCCGGACTCCCCCCAGCCCTCAACCCCACCGACCTCACCGCTCCCCCCGGCCCCCGCCGAAGCCCAGGAAGAGCACGCGCGGGTTCCCGATCTGCCTGAGGAGCCGGTTACCGGCAAGGGGCTGCCCAAGCGCACGCCCAGGATCACCGCGCCCGTACAGACCCCGAGACAGCGCAGCGGTTCGGTCGACGCCGAGGCCCTCCGGCGGCGGCTGGGCGGTTTCCGCCGGGGGGCGGAGGCCGGATACCGCGAGGTGGAGGCGGAGATCGCCGAGAAGACGGGCCAGAACAAGGTTCCGGCCCCGCAGACGGCTCAAGAAGCACACGCACACGCCGAAGAAGACACGGGGGGCACAGTCGAGGAGGCAAGCAGTTGACCGCGCCCAGTACCTTCGGACTGAGCAGTGAAGCCCGTAACCTGCACTGGCTGTTGACGAACCTGGTGGAGGAGGTGCCCGGGATCCGGTCCGTGGCGGTCGTCTCCTCCGACGGCCTGCTGCTGCTCTCCTCGGACCCCGACCTCCCGCACGCCCGCACCCGGCTGCACGAGGCCACCACCGCCTCCGCCGACGTGCCCCGCCGGACGCCCGGGGAGAAACCCGCCGGCCCGCGCGGCTCGTCCGCCGACCTCGCCACCATCGTCTCCGGCATCGGGAGCCTCACCATCGGCGCCGCCCGGCTCATGGAGTTCGGCGGGGTGAAGCACACCATGATCGCGATGGCGGAGGGCAGCCTCTTCGTGATGTCGATCAGCGACGGCTCCCTGCTCGGCGTCCACGGCTCCGCCGACTGCGACATGAGCGTGGTGGCGTACCACATGGCGCTCTTCGTCGGCCGTGCGGGACATGTCCTGACCCCCGAACTCCGCAGTGAGCTACGGCAGTCGCTGGAGTCGGCCGGGAGCGGCCGATGAGCACCGGCCCGGCCGCCAGGAAGCGGCTCCCCGTCCGCGGCGGCGACCGCAAGCCCGCCCGCGTCCGCCCCTACTCGCTCACCGGCGGCCGGACCAGCTTCGGCCATGTCCTCCTCGTCGAGACCTTCGTGGCGGCCCTCGAAGCCCCCGAGGAGCGCAAGGAGTTGACGAACAGTTCGCTCAGATCCGCCGTCATGCCGGAGCTGCGCGCCATCGCCGAACTGTGCCGCCGGATGCGCACGGTGGCCGAGATCGCCGCGCTCCTGAAGATGCCGCTCGGTGTGGTCCGCGTCCTGCTGAGCGACCTCGCGGACCAGGGAAAGATCCGTGTGTACGGCACCGGTACCGCTCACGGTACGGGCCGTCCCGACCGCGCTCTGCTGGAAAGGGTGCTGAGTGGACTCCGTCGTCTCTGACGCCGCCACCTCCGTAGGCGTCACCTCCCTCCCGGGAATCCCCGCCGCTGCCGCGCCGTCCGACGCGGACGAGCCGCTCCGCCCCTGGCAGACCGACCGCACCCGCGCCCCCGTCGCCACGAAGATCGTGGTCGCGGGCGGTTTCGGCGTCGGCAAGACGACCCTGGTCGGCACCGTCTCGGAGATCGAGCCCCTCCAGACGGAGGCGCTGATGACCGAGGCCGGCGCGGCCGAGGACGACCTCACCGGCACGCCCGAGAAGTCCACCACCACGGTGGCCATGGACTACGGCCGTCTCACCCTCGACGACGACCTGGTGCTCTACCTCTTCGGCACCCCGGGCCAGCAGCGGTTCTGGTTCATGTGGGACGACCTGGTGCGCGGCGCGATCGGGGCGGTCGTGCTGGCCGACACCCGCCGGCTCAAGGACTGCTTCCCCGCCCTCGACTACTTCGAGAGCTGCGGGCTGCCGTACGTCGTCGCCGTCAACCACTTCGACCACAGCGAGCTGTTCGAGCCGGACGACGTGCGGGAGGCGCTGACGATCCCCGCACACATACCTGTCATGATCATGGACGCGCGGCGCCGGATCTCGGTGATCGAGACCCTTCTGGCCCTGGTGGGCCACGCGCTGGACGAAACCCCCGAGTAGTCCCGAGTGAAGTCCCCTTAGGAGCCATCCCCGCATGCGGAAGATACTCGTCGTCGGAGCCGGCCAGTCCGGACTCCAGCTCGCCCTCGGCCTCCAGTCGCACGGGTACGAGGTCACCCTGATGTCGAACCGGACGGCGGACGAGATCCGCTCCGGCCGGGTCATGTCGACGCAGTGCATGTTCCACACGGCCCTGGAGCACGAGCGCGCCCTCCAGTTGAACTTCTGGGAGTCCCAGGCCCCGAAGATCCAGGGACTCGGTGTCTCCGTGGCCGCCCCCGGCTCGCACGACCCGGGCCCCACCCAGCGCGCCATCGACTGGCTCGGCCGGCTCGACGGCTTCGCGCAGTCCGTGGACCAGCGGGTGAAGATGGCCGGCTGGATGGAGACCTTCGCCCAGCGCGGCGGCCGGCTCGTCATCCACGGCGCGGCCGTCGGCGACCTCGACTACTTCTCCCGCGCCTACGACCTCGTCCTGGTCTCCGCGGGCAAGGGCGAGCTGGTCTCCATGTTCGCCCGCGACCCCGAGCGCTCCCCGTACACCGCTCCGCAGCGCGCGCTGGCGGTCTCCTACGTGCACGGTCTGGGCCCGCGCCCGGAGCACCCGGACACCGAGGCGGTCCGCTGCAATCTGGTCCCCGGGGTCGGCGAGCTGTTCGTCATGCCGACGTTCACCACGTCCGGCCGCGCCGACATCCTCTTCTGGGAGGGCATACCCGGCGGCCCGCTCGACGTCTTCGACGGCGTCAAGGACCCGGCCGAGCACCTCTCCCTGACCCTGGGACTCATGGAGCGGTTCACGCCCTGGGAGTACGAGCGCGCGCGGGACGTCGAACTCACCGACGCGGGCGGCACGTTGGCCGGACGGTACGCGCCGACCGTGCGCAACCCGGTCGGCCGGCTGCCCGGCGGCGGGCTGGTCCTGGGCGTCGCGGACGTGGTCGTCGCCAACGACCCGATCACCGGCCAGGGCTCCAACTCCGCCTCCAAGTGCGCCGCCGCGTACCTCGCGTCGATCGTGGAGCGGGGCGAGAAGGAGTTCGACGAGGAGTGGATGCGCGCCACCTTCGACCGCTACTGGGACACCGCGCGGCACGTCACCAAGTGGACCAACGCGATGCTGGCGCCGCCGCCGGAGCACATCGTCGACATGCTGGGCGCGGCAGGCCAGTTGCAGCCCGTGGCGGACCGTTTCGCCAACGCCTTCGACGACCCGTCGGACTTCGAGAACTTCTTCTACGAGCCCGAGAAGACGGCCGCCTACCTCGGCGAGGTGGCGGGCGCGGGCGCCTGAGGATCGTCCCGCGGCCGTGGGTCCGGATCAGGCTTCGGATCAGGTTTCGGATCCGGGTCCGGGCGTACGGCCCCCAGCACCGGGTTGGACGCGATCGGTGAGATCTTGACCTGTTCCCCGGTGCGCGGGGCCTGCACCACCATGCCGTCGCCCAGATACAGGGCCACATGCGTGGCCTCGGGGAAGTAGAGCACCAGGTCGCCGGGGCGCAGCCGGTTCAGCGGGATGCGCGGCAGCCGCGCCCACTGCTCCTGGCTGGTGCGCGGGATCGGGGTCCCGGCGTGCCCCCACGCCTCGGAGGTCAGCCCCGAGCAGTCGTACGACGCCGGGCCCTCGGCGCCCCACTCGTACGGCTTCCCGATCTGCTCCACCGCGTAGCGCACGGCCCGGTCGCCCTCCCTCGACGGCGGCCGGTCGTCGTCCAGGTCGCCGGAGGCCATGACCCGCTTCTGCGCCTCGGCGACACCGGCCTGCTCCAGCTCCGCGATCGCGGCGAGCTGGGCGGCGGTGAGGGAGGCGAGGAGCTTCTCGACGTCACCGAGGCGGCGGCGGACGTCGTCGCGCTCCTTCTTCCGCCGTTCCGCCAGGGTGAGCTGGGCGTCGAGCGCGGTGCGGGCCGCGCGGGCCAGTGCGTCGGACCGGCGTTCGCCGCCCTCCAGCCGGTCCACGGTCTCGGCCCGCTCCCGCGCCAGACGCCCGATCACATGCCCTTGTTCCAGGGCGTGTTGGGGGTCGCGGGCGAGCAGCAGGCGGACGTACGGGGAGAGGCCGGTGCTGCCCTGGTACTGCTGGCGGGCCAGCCGGCCGGCCGCGCCCCGGCTCTCGTGCAGCGACAGCCGCGCCTTCGCCAGGGCGGTGTCCAGCCGTTCGGTCTCGGCCCGCTGTTCCTTCAGCTTCTCCTCGGTGGCGTTGTACGCCTCGGTCGCCCGCTCGGCCTCCCGGTACAGCCGCTGAAGCTCCGTCAGCAGCTCGGCCACGGACCGCCCGCCGGGCGCAGCCGCCGTGCCCGCGTCGGGAGGTGCGGTCGTGCCCGCCTCGGGGGGTGCGGTGGCCGACGGTCCGGCCGGTTCCGGTTCCGGTACGGCCACGGCGGCCCCCGGGGCCAGGACCACCTGCGCGGCGAGCGCGGCCGTCACCGCCGTACAGGCCAGACGCAGCAGCCTTTCTGACACGTCATCACCTCCGCCGCGGGGGAGCGGCCCGGCTGGCCCCTCCGTCCCGCAGGGCGAGCATGGGGCGTGCGGGCGCGGTCCGCGCGCCGGGTGTGCGCGCTTCGGCGCAACCGGGTCACCCGTCGGTGTCGTCCCGGCGTTCGTCCGGCGTGGGGGCTTCCGGTTTCGACCACGGCCACCTCAGCCGGCCCGCCGCCTTCCCGGTCGGGTCGAACTCGTACTTCCATCCCCGCGGGAGTCCGAGCCGCTTGCTGTGGCCGCGGGGCACGCGCCGGTAGACCAGCACGGTGGGCGGGCCGCCGGCCGCGTCGGGGACGGGGATGCGGTACGTCTTCGGCGGCTGTCCGGTGGGGCCGGTCAGGACGGACAGGACGCGGCCGTCCATGGGCCCGCCCTCGAAGGGGGTCTCTTCGCTTCTCACGGCACCAGTGTCGATCACAGCTCCGCGGCGAGCGCGCCCCGGATCAGCTCGGCGCACTGCGGGTCCCGGCCCGCGGTCACCGTCAGCAGCGCGACGAACTGCTCCACCAGCCAGTCCCGCAGCTCGTCGGCGGGCGGCTGGCGGTCCTCGTCGAGCCAGATCAGGGAGGCCGCCTCGACCGCGGTGATCCACATGCGGACGGTCATCCGCAGCCGGGGCCCGGGCTCGTCGACGCCGAGGTGGGCGTAGATGTGCTCGGCGGCGGCGCGCCGGGTGCCGTCCACGATGGCGGTGGTGTGCGAGGTCTCCACCACGCTGCCGCCCTGGAGGAGGGCGGCGAAGCCGGCGTCGTGCCGCCGGACGAACACGAGGTAGCGGTCCAGGGCGCGGCCGAGCCGGGGGAGGAGGGGGCCCTCGCGGGGCTCGTCGAAGCACTGCCGCAGTTCCTCGGCGGCGGAGCGCAGTGCCGCCTCGTAGAGCTGCTGCTTGCCGCCGGGGAAGTACCGGTAGACCAGCGGCCGGGAGACCCCGGCGGCCTCCGCCACGTCGTCCAGCGAGACGTCCTCCGGGACGCGGATCGCGAAGAGGGACAGCGCGACGTCGAGCAACTGGCTGCGGCGCTCCTCCACGCTGAGCCGACGGTAGGCGGGTGCGGCGGGGGTCATGACGTGCAGCGTAATCGCCCCGCCCGCCGCTCGCGCCCGGTCCGCGCGGCCGGGGGCGTCCTTCGGCCCCCGGGTGCGGTGCCGGCCCGGCGGACCGCGCACGGTCAGGCCAGCAGTCCCGACGACTTCCACAGGCGGCGGCCGACGCCGCGCATCACGCCGATGTCGTCCAGGAAGTCCGTCAGCCGCTTGGCGCCGGTCTGCATCACCTCGCGGCGGTGCCCGCTGGCCTTCACCTGGGCCTGGGCCTCGCGCTTGTCCAGGCCGACGTTCGTGTACACGTCGGGGTTGACGAAGGCGACCGAGAAGACGCGCGCGAACTCGCCGGAGGTGACCCGGGTGAACTCCTGCGACCACCTCGGGGCGGTCACCATCTGGCGGCGCAGCTCCTCACGGGCGTAGCGCACATGCCGGGCCTCCTCGACGACATGGATCCGGGTGACCCCGCGGACCAGGGTCTGGACCCGCTCGTCCGGGAAGGTCAGCCGCTGCATCCAGTCGAGGATCTCCTCGCCGAGCAGGGTCGCGGTGAAGGAGCCGGGGGTGGTGGAGATCGTCTTGAAAACGCGGCCGAGCTGCTGGTGCGCGCGGCTCACCGGGTACCAGGGGGTGTCACCCTGGGCGATCAGCCGGGCGAACATCTTCGAGTGCCGGCACTCGTCCTCGATCTCGGTCAGCGCGTACCGCACGTGCGCGCTGGTCGCCGACTTGTCGTAGATGTGCCGGACCAGGAGCTGCATCAGGATGATCTCGAACCAGATGCCCAGCGAGGCCAGCGCGGCCGCCTCGTGCTGGGACAGCAGGATCCGCTGCTCCTCGCTCATCCGCTTCCACATCGGGGTGTCGTAGAGCGACACGAGTTCCGGCGGCCAGAACCACTTGCCGTCCTCGAAGGGGGCGTCCCAGTCGAGTTCCTTGTCCGGGTCGAAGGAGTGCTTGGCGGAGGAGGCGAGCAGCCGCTCGGCCACCTCTTCCCGGTCCTTGAGCAGGCCCAGCGCGTCCCGCAGCCCTTCCAGTGCGTCTGCATCCGTGAGGGTCGTCATGGCTCTTATGAGACTGCTTGTCAGTAAGCCCGTCAATCCCCGTGCGCGGACTTCTCACTTCCTCCCCTCCCTTCGCACGCCCGTGCGAGACTGACCGCGTCCGGAGACGCCGTCGGGGGAAGGGGGCCGCGTGGACCCCGCCACCACCGCCCGCCGCAGCCTGGAGGGCCTGTCCCTCGGGGACGCCTTCGGCGAACGCTGGTTCCCCCTGTTCCGCCCACCACGCCAGGCGTACGCCGAGATCCGAGCCCGCCGCACCCCGCCCGAGCCCCACTGGTACTGGACCGACGACACGGCGATGGCTCTCGGGGTCCTACGGGTTCTCGACGGCCACGGCGAGATCCGGCGCACGTTGCTCCGACTCCACCGGGAGCCTGACTTCTGGTTCCAGTTGGTCTGTGAGCTGTTCGGGGGTGGAGGCAGCGCCGGAAAAGGGGAGGCGATGCGCGTGGCGCCGTCGGGCGCCTGGTTCCACACCTGCCCCGACCGGGTTGCGGAACAGACCGTCCGTTCCACCGAGGTCACCCACGCCCACCCGGAGGACCTCAAAGTGAGGCTCACGGCGGCCTCCGTCCGACGGGAACCGACCCTGGAAGCGGTGACCACAGGCACCCCCGACAGTACGGTCCGGGAGGGCCCCGTCCGCGCCGACGACACCGTCCCCTTCGCCCTCTGGTGTGCCGCCCGGCATTCCGGTGACCTGGTTTCCGCCCTGTGGGCCGCCGCCGAGGGTCTCGGGGACGTCGACACCGCGTGTGCGATCGCCGGTGGTGTCGTGGCGGCGCGTACCGGTGTCGAGGGGGTGCCGGGGGTCTGGCTGGAGCGGCGGGAGGCGTTGGCCGGTGTCGGGGGGCGGGCGTGACGGGCGGGGCGGGTCCGGTCGCCGCGCTGCGGGTGACCAACCGTGGACAGGAACTTCTGGAGCTGATCCTCGAACCGTACGGCAGCGACCACTGGCTGCGGCCCGGGGAGACCTTCGTGATCTGGGCGCTCACCGCCGAGGACGCGGGCCTCTTCGAGGTGGACCACGAGCCCGGCACGGTCACCGTGTGGGCCCCGTCGCACGCGTTCGTCGGGGACGAGGACGGCGAGGAGATCGACTGCGGCCACCGGCGCCCGTCGCCGTCCGGTCTCTTCCGGCTTCCGTTGCCGTGACGGTCGGAGGGGCAACTCCTAGACGGAGCAGCCCAGTTCCTGCGGGGCCGTGAAGGCGACCGGGTCCGCGCCGCCGGGCGGGAAGGACGTGCGCAGGGTGAAGGCGTACGGGGCCGGGCCGTGGGCCCGCAGGTGCAGCAGACGCGCCTCGGCCTCCGCGACCGTCGGGCGATGGCCCGCCGGCACCCACCACAGGGCCGTCATCGCCTCCCGCACCCGCTCGAACCACTCCCGGCGCCGGGCCAGCATCTCGCGGTGCCGGCCCTGGTACATGTACGCGGTCAGCGCGTCGGTGTCCCGCCACACCGACATGTTGACGATCAGCCAGTCGTCCCCGAAGACCGGGACGTCGGTGGCGTCACCGCCCTCCGACTGGAGCCGCCACACGAACCCGGCGGCGGCGTCCGCGTCCGCGTTCACCGGACCGAGGGCGTCGACGAAATCCTTCAACTCGGGCGAGTCCAGAGGGAACTTGAGGCGGGCGATGTTGACCTGGGCGAGTTCGAGGCGGGCATCAGTCATGCGCGCACCGTAGGACGCTCCTGACCGCCCCGTGAACCCCCCGTCTCACGGGCTGAGCACCGCCTCCATCACCGCCCGGGCGATCGGCGCCGCGACCCCGCCCCCGGTGATGTCCCCGCGGCGCGCCGACGCGTCCTCCACCACCACCGCGACCGCCACCCCCGGCTCGAACTCCCGCTCGCCCTGCGCCCACGACACGAACCAGGCGTACGGCGTGCCCGCGTTGCCGACCCCGTGCTGGGCGGTGCCGGTCTTGCCGCCGACGACCGCGCCGGGGATCGCCGCGTTCGTCCCGGTGCCCTCGCGCACCACGTTCTCCATCAGCTCCCGCATCCGCCGCGCCGTGGACGGCAGCATCGCCTGCCGCGCCGGACGCGGCCCGGCCGAGGCCACCGTCGCCCCGCCCCGCCGGGTGGTCCGCTCCACCAGGTACGGATCCCGCAGCAGCCCCCCGTTGGCCACCGCCGCCGACACCATCGCCATCTGCAACGGCGTCGCCCGCGTGTTGTACTGCCCGATCGACGACAGCGCCAACTGCGCCCGGTCCAGCGAGGTGTCGAAGGTGCTCGTGGCGGCCGTGTACGGGATCCGCAGATCGGCCCGGTTGAAGCCGAACGCCTCCGCCGTCCGCGTCATCCGGGCCAGCCCCACGTCCACCCCGAGCTTGGCGAACACCGTGTTGCACGACCACTCGAACGCCACCCGCAGCGGAGCGTCCCGGCAGCCCTCGCCCTCGTTCGTCAGCCGCGTCCTGGTCCCCGGCAGGGTGTACGGCGCGGGGGAGAGCGTCGGTTCGTCCAGATCCCGGATCACCCCCGCGTCCAGCGCCGCCGCCGCGGTGACCACCTTGAAGGTCGACCCCGGCGGATACGTCTGCCGGACCGCCCGGTTGAGCATCGGCTGGTCCGGATCGCCGTTCAGCCGCGCCCAGGCCCGCTCGGCCCCGGCGTCGTTCCCGGACAGCACCGACGGGTCGTACGACGGACTCGACACCAGCGCCAGGATCCGCCCCGTCGCCGGTTCCACCGCCGCGACCGCGCCCTTGCGGCCGTGCAGCCCCTCGTACGCGGCACGCTGGGCCCGCTCGTCGAGGGTGGTGACGACGTGCCCGCCGGCCGGGCGGCCCCGGGTCATGTCGTTCCACAGCGGGAACGGCGCGAGCAGCGGATCGGTGCCCGAGAGCACCCCGTCCTCGGTGTGCTCCAGGAACGTCGTCCCGTACTCCTGCGAGGCGAAGCCGGTCACCGGCGCGTACAAAGGCCCGTCGCGGTACGTCCGTTCGAAGCGCAACTGCTCACCGGTGTCCCGGGAGCCGGTCACCGCGGCGCCGCCCACCAGGATGTCCCCGCGGGGCTGGCCGTAACGGGCGATGGAGTCCCGCCGGTTGGCCGGGTTGCCGTCGTAGACACCGGACCGCACCACCTGCACCCGCAGCGCGTTGACCAGCAGGGCCACCAGCAGCAGCGCGCAGAAGAAGGCCGCGTGCCGGATGTGCCGGGTCACCGGGCCGCCCCGGACGTCACGACCACCCCGGACGTCGAAGGGGCCGTACCGGCCGCCCGGCCGCTCATGGCGCCGCCTTCCCGTCGTGCTGCCGTCGCGCCGAGTCGCTCACCCGGATCAGCAGCGCCACGATCGCCCAGTTGGTGACCACCGAGGAGCCGCCCTGCGCCAGGAACGGCATCGCCATCCCGGTCAGCGGGATCAGCCCGGTCACCCCGCCCGCGATCACGAACACCTGGAGCGCCACGATCGAGGCGAGCCCGACCGCCAGCAGCCGCCCGAACGGGTCACGCAGGGCCAGCCCCGCCCGGAAGCCGCGCTCGACCAGCAGCCCGTACAGCAGGAAGAGCGCCGACAGCCCGGCCAGGCCCAGTTCCTCGCCCGCCGTCGCCAGGATGAAGTCCGACTTCACGGCGAAGCCGATGAGATGCGAGTGGCCGAGACCGAGACCGGTGCCGAAGGTGCCGCCCGCCGCGAAGGAGAACAGCGACTGGGCGAGCTGGTTGGGGCCGAGTCCCGCCTCGATCGAGGCGAACGGATGCAGCCAGTCCTCGATCCGGCCGTGGACGTGCGGCTCCAGCCGGCCCACGGCGACCGCGCCCAGCGACGCCAGCAGCAGCCCCACCGCGATCCAGCCGGTGCGGCCCGTGGCGACGTACAGCATGACCACGAAGAGCCCGAAGAACAGCAGCGAGGTGCCGAGGTCCCGCTCCAGCACCAGCACGCCCACGCTCAGCAGCCAGATCGCCACGATCGGGCCGAGCACCCGGCCGGTCGGCAGTTGCACGCACCAGAACCTGCGGCCCGCGTACGCCAGCGCCGTGCGGTTCGCCGCCAGGTACGCCGCGAAGAACACCGCGAGCAGCACCTTCGCGAACTCGCCCGGCTGGATGGAGAATCCGGCGATCCTGATCCAGATCCGGGCGCCGTTCACGGCCGGGAAGAGGATCGGCAGGGTGAGCAGGGCGAGCGCCGCCACCACGCACACGTACGCGTACCGCTGGAGCACCCGGTGGTCCCGCAGCGCCGCCACGACCAGGATGAACAGCGTGACGCCGAGGGTGGACCACACCAGTTGGGTGGGCGCCCCCCGGTCGCCCGGCGTCTCCAGGTCCAGCCGGTAGATCAGCACCAGGCCGATCCCGTTGAGCAGCACGCCGATGGGCAGCAGCAGCGGATCGGCGTACGGGGCGCGCAGCCGTACGGCTGCGTGGGCCAGCAGCGCCAGCACGCCGAGCCCGGCGCCGTAGCCGGCGGCGCCGGGCGGGACCGTGCCGGTCCTGGCGAGCCCGACCGCGCAGTAGCCGTACACCGACAGCAGGACGGCCAGGACGATCAGGGACAGCTCGATGCCCCGGCGCCGGGGGAGGCGGACCGGGGCGGCGGGCGCGTCGGCCGCCGCCACCGTGATCCGCGCACCGGTCCCGGCGCCCACTCCGGCTCGCGTCATGTCCGGAACCTACCCAAATGGGGCTCCTTGTGACCTCGGCCTGGGGGCGGATGGACGGTCAGCACCAGCGCGGCGCCTCACCGATGTTGTCGATGTACCGCGCCGAGCCCCAGGCCCAGGTGCCGTCCGTGAGGAGGTACCAGAGGGGGTTGCCCTGGACGTTCTGACCGGGCGTCTTGCAGAAGATCCGCACGACGTCGCCGCGGTGGACGACCCGGATCACCTGGCTGTTGCGGGTCGGACGGCTGCGCAGCAGGAGCTGGTCGGCGGTGACACGGCCACGGTAGAGGCGCTGGTTGTTGCCGCCGTTACCGCCGTTGCCGCCCTGGCTCTGCCAGTTGCCGCTGTTCCCGTTGCCGCCGTTCCCGCCGTTCCCGCCTTGATTCTGGAAGTTGCCGCCCTGGCCTTGGGTGTTACCGCCACCGGAGCTGTTGCCGTTGCCGTTGCCGTTCCCATTGCCGTTCCCGTTGCCCCACTGGCTGGAGCTGTTCCCGCTCCCGCTCCCGTTCCCATTGCCGTTCCCGTCCCGGTCGGAGGCGACGGCGGGGGCGACGGCGGCGGAGGCGGCGAGCGTGGCGGCGGCGGTGACTATGGCGAGCCGGGCGAGGGCGGAGCGGCGCAGAGACATGGCGATACCTCCGTACAGGGATCGAAACTGACTAATCGCCACATTAGGAGCGCGGCCGGGCTGTCGCCCGTCACGCTGGGCCATAGGTGCTCAGGCCCCCGGCCGGGCTAGTCCGACGGCAGGGTGAGCGTCGCGACCGCCCCGCCGTCCGCCGCGTCGGTGAACGTCAGCCGCGCGCCCAGCACCTCCGCCTGTCCGACCGCGATGGTCAGCCCCAGCCCGTGCCCCTTCGCCCCGCCCTCGGTCCTGAACCGCTGCGGCCCGTGCGCGAGGAGGTACTCCGGATAGCCGTCCCCGTGGTCCCGTACGGTGACCACCGTGCCGTCCACGGTCAGCTCCACCGGCGCCCGCCCGTGCCGGTGCGCGTTGGCGACCAGATTGCCGAGCACCCGTTCGAGCCGCCGCCGGTCGGTCTCCACCCGCGCGTCCCGTACGACCCGGACCTCGGTGTCCGTGCCCGAGGCCCGCACCACCCGCCGGGCCAGCGCGCCCAGCTCCTCCGCGTCCAGCTCGACGCGTTCGCGCCCGGTGTCCAGCCGGGAGATCTCCAGCAGGTCCTCGGTCAGGGTGCGCAGCGCGGCCACCCGGTCGCGCACCAGCTCCGTCGGCCGGCCCGGCGGCAGCAGCTCGGCCGCCGCGTGCAGCCCGGTCAGCGGGGTGCGCAGCTCATGGGCGACATCGGCGGTGAAGCGCTGCTCGCTCAGCAGCTTGCCCTGGAGCGTGGCCGCCATGGTGTCGAGGGCGGCGGCGACCGCGGCCACCTCGTCCTGCGGCCGGCCGGTGTCCTTCGCGCGGGGGTCGTCCACCCGGGCGTCCAGGTCGCCCGCGCTGATCCGCCGGGCGACCTGTGCCGTGGTGTGCAGCCGCCGGGTCACCCGGGTCACCGCGAACGCGCCGACCAGCAGCGTCGCCCCGATCGCCAGGCCCGACGACCACAGGATCGCCCGGTCGAGCCCCTCGATGGTGCGGGCGCTCTGGGCGTAGTCCACCTGGACGGCGAGCGTCCGGCCGCCGTCCACCGGACCGGCCGCCCACATCGTGGGCCGTCCCCGGTGATCGGCGACGACCGTGCCGCGCTCCCCGGACAGCGCCAGCGCGCGCAGCGAGGCGGGCAGCCCCGGCGGGTCGAGGCCGGCGCCCGGGGCGAGGGTCTCCCCGGCCTCGAACGCCGTCGTCGCGTCGTCCAGCCGGGCCAGCGCGAGATCGCGGGCCTGGCCGACGGTCTGGTTGGTCACCGAGACGTGCACGAGGACGCCGAGCAGGGCGGCCAGCGCGCAGCACATCACCGTGATGAACAGGGCGGCCTTCACGGCGAGCGTGCCGGACCACCCGGGCAGCGCGAGCCTCATCGGCCGCTCGCGGAGCCGGAGGGCGAGGGGGCGGCGGAGGACCCCTTGGGGCGCGGGGACCGCTGGTGGCCGCCGGTCCGCAGCATCTCGTCGTGGGTGAGCAGCATCGCCCGCTGCTGCGGGTCCCAGGTCCACTGGAGCCGGTACTCGTACCCGGCGACCTCCGAGGGGGCCCGGATGATCACGGACCGTCCGGCCAGCTCGACCCCGCTGACGGCGTCCTCGTAGGCCATGACCTCGACGAGCCGGTCGCCCCGCACGGTGTAGACGCGCACGGCGGTCAGGTTGCCGGGGAGCTTCCGGAAGCCGAGGGTGAGGTCGTCGCGGCCGTCGCCGGTGAGATCGCGGTAGTAGGCCCGCAGCACCGGACAGCGCTCCCGCCCCCGGTCCCCGGAGTCGCCCGACCCGTCCTCGCCGGCGCGTCCGCAGTCGGCCATCCGCCGGGCGGTCTCGGCGTACGTGCCGTCGGCGTACTCGTCCGGGTGGGCGGAGATCTCCTTCGCCACCACCCGCACCGGGTCGACCGCGCGGATGTCGCCGCCGGGCACGGTGACGCCCTTGATCACCTTGGTGTCGACCTCGCCCAGTTCGAAGGCGGGACTGGAGGCGGGGGTCAGTTCCGGCCAGAGCTTGTCGGGGGCGGCGGCGGTCGGGGTGGCCCCCGCGCCCTCCAGCCCGCCGGCGTCACCGCAGGCCGCGGCGGCCGGGGCCAGCAGGGCGACGGCCACTGCGGCGAGGGCGGTACGGACGGGGCGACGGGGTGGCACGGGACTCCTGTGATGCAGGGTGTTGCGGGGCCCCGTACACCTTATTCGTAGGGAAGTCCTTTTTGCGTACCGGGCGGGAGCGGGTCGATGAAACGATTGTTCACGGTCACTCGGCCAGTTCCTCCAGCAGCCTGGCCGTCGGCAGTCCCGCCCGCAGGTACGCGACGAACAGCTCGTTGTGCAGGGCCCACGGCGAGCGCCGCGACCGTATCAGCCGGATCGCCTCGTCGGCCGAGTGCCCCCGGCGGGCCAGGGTGTGCGCCACCACCAGCGCCGACCGGTTGTACCCGCTGTAACAGCGGACCAGGACCGTGCGCCCCGCGTCCAGCGCGTCGCCCGCGGCCTGCGCCAGCCGGATCACCCCGGCGAGCTGGGTGCCGTCCAGCGGACCGTCCGGAATCGGCCACACATGGTGCTCCACCCCGGGATCCGGCCCGTACCCGGGCAGCCGCAGCAGTGTCTGGACGAGATCGAACTCGTCCCGCACCACGGCGGACTCCCGCTGCCCGGTCCGGCCGCGGAACTCATGACCGCCCATCCACAGACCGGGCACGATCTCGTCCCACGGCCTTCCGGGCGCCGGTACGTCGGGCTGCTTCCTGCGGGTCCGCAACAGCGCCTCCCCAACGCGCTCCCCGAGGGCCTGCAACATGCGCAACGTGCTCAACGTGCTTCTGGAGGAACTTCCCAACTCCGCCCGGACGTAACCGCCTTCTTGCCCCTGGAGCGCCCCTCCTGGTCCCATGGTCAAAGGGGTGATGACGCATGACCGGACTGCGCGTCGTACCGACCTGGCGGCATGGCCAGGAGCGGCTGTACGTCTGTCTCACCGACGGCAGGAACATCGCCTGGTACGACCGTGAGGCGGCCCGGGTCAACCTGCTCCGCGACGACCGCAGGGAGGACGTCCTCGAAGCCCTGGGCCCCTTCCTGACCGGCCCCGTCGCGGTGGGCCCGCCCCCGGTGCCGACCCCGGCGGAACTGGCCCGGCTCGCCCTCCCGCCCGACGACGACCTCGCCCCCAACCGCCCCGGCGAGGCCCTCCTGATCGCCCTGGACCGCGACCCCGGCCCCGCCCACCGCCTCCGCACCGACCCGCGCCGCCGCGCCCTGGCCGCCGAACAGACCGTCGGGGAGGCCCTGGACGCCCTCGACGGCGCCGGCTGGCACACCCTCCACTCCGTCCCGCTGCCCGGCGGCGACCGCGTCCACCATCTGGCCATCGGCCCCGGCGGCCTCCTCGCGGTCCACTCCCTCCAGGCCCGCAAGCAGCGCGTCCGCGTGGCCGACCCCCTGATAGCCGTCGGCCGCCGCGATCCGGAACCCCTGCTCCGCCGGCTCCGCACCACGGCCGACCGCGCCTCCCACGCCCTGACGGCCGAGGTCCGCCCGATCCTGGCCCTGGTCTCCCCGACGGAGGTCGTGCTCACCACGGCCCCCCGAGAGGTCCGCATCCTCACCGACCTGGACCTCCCGTCCCTCACCCGCCTGGGCGGAGTCCTGAAACCGGCGGACGTGGAGGGCCTGCACGCGATGGCACGGGACCGCAGAACGTGGGGCAAGTGAGCCAAGCAGCCCGTTCGACCTCACGCGGACCTCGTCCGATCCCACCAGCCCGTCCGGCGTTTGAGGACGAGGCCCGTTCAGGGCCGAAGCGGGGGCCGGGGCGGCAGCCCCCGAAGCACGGGGTCGAAGGGGCAGCGCCCCTGGAGGACGGGACGGGTAGGGGCGGCGGGGGCGAGAAAAAAAAGGCCCGCCCGGAAAGAAGCCCCACTTCACGGCCCCGGCACCGGCGCCGCCCGATCCACATCCAGCAACGGCGCCAACAGATCCCCGTACTCATGCACCCGCCCCACCACATCCCCCGCCCCCAGCACCAACCGCCCCGGCCCCCGGAACTCGGTCACCTCCGCCACCTCCTCCCACGTCACCGGCGCGGACACCGTCGGCTCCTCCCGCGCCCGCAACGTATAAGGCGCCGCCGTCGTCTTCCGCGCCGCGTTCTGACTCCAGTCGACGAACACCTTCCCCGCCCGCAGACTCCGCGTCATCCGCGACACCACCAGCCCCGCCAACGCCCCCTCCGCCTCCACGGCCAGCTCCTTCGCGTACTCCGTGACCCGCTCGGACGACGCCCCCCGCACCGCCGCCAGCAGATGCAGCCCCTTCGCCCCGGACGTCTTCGCGTACGCCTCGATCCCGTCGGCCGCCAGCCGCTCCCGCAGCCACAACGCGACCTCGCTGCACTCCACGACCGTCGCCGGCGCCCCCGGATCGAGGTCGAAGACAAGCCGGTCGGCCTGCCCGGGATCCTGGATCACCCACTGGGGCGTATGGAACTCGGTGACCAGGTTCGCCGCCCACACCAGCGTCGCCAGATCCTGCACGAGCACCATCCGCGCCGGCCCCTCCGACCGTGGCACCTCGGCGGTGGTGACCCAGTCGGGCGTCCCGGGCGGCACGTTCTTGGCGAAGAACACCTGCCCGTCCGGCCCGTCCGGATAGCGCAGGAAGGACAGCGGACGGTCGCGCAGATGGGGCAGCAGGACGTCGGCCACGCTCGCGTAGTAGTGCAGCACCTCACCCTTGGTGAACCCGGTGGCCGGATACAGCACCTTCTCCAGATTGCTGAGCGCGAGCCTCCGCCCCTCCACCTCTGTGATCGGCGTCATACCATGAGAATCACACGAAACCGGTACATGACGCCCGATGTGTCCTCGACCTGTCCTCGTCGACCGGACAGCCGCCCGCACAGGAGGAAGCCGCACGTGCGATCCATTTGGAACGGCGCCATCTCCTTCGGCCTCGTCAGCATCCCGATCAAGCTGGTGAACGCCACCGAGAACCACACGATCTCCTTCCGCCAGATCCACACCGAGGACGGCGGCCGCATCCGCTACCGCAAGGTGTGCGAACTGGAGGACCGCGAGGTCAGCTCCGCGGAGATCGGCAAGGGGTGGGAGGACGCCGACGGGTCGATCATCCCGATCACCGAGGAGGACCTGTCCCATCTGCCGATCCCCACCGCGAAGACGATCGAGATCGTCGCCTTCGTGCCGGCCGAGCGGATCGATCCGCTCCAGATGGACGCGGCGTACTACCTCCAGGCGGGCGGCGCCCCCGCGGCGAAGCCGTACACCCTGCTCCGGGAGGCGCTGAAGCGCAGCAACAAGGTCGCCATCGCGAAGTACGCCCTGCGCGGCCGGGAGCGGCTCGGCATGCTGCGGGTGGTCGGCGACGCGATCGCCATGCACGGCCTGCTCTGGCCCGACGAGGTCCGCGCCCCCGAGGGTGTCGCCCCGGACGCCTCGGTGACCGTACGCGACAAGGAACTCGACCTGGCGGACGCCCTGATGGACACCCTCGGCGAGGTCGACCTGGACGATCTGCACGACGAGTACCGGGAGGCGGTCGAGGAACTCGTCGCCGCGAAGGCGGCCGGCGAGGAACCCCCGGAGGCCCCCGCGCCCCCGTCCGGCGGCAAGGTCCTGGACCTGATGGCGGCGCTGGAGAGCAGTGTGCGGGCGGCGAAGGAGTCGCGGGGCGAGGGGCCCGCCAAGGACAAGGACAAGGAGGCGGAGGTCAGATCCCTCCCGCAGCGCAAGCAGTCGTCCCGCGCGACCCCCAAGCAGACGGACACGAAGAAGTCGACGTCCGCCGGCACCCAGCCCCGCAAGGCGGCGGCGAAGAGCACGTCCGCCACGAAGAAGACGACGGCGAAGAAGACGACGGCGAAGAAGACGGCGGCCAAGAAGACGACCGCCAAGCAGGCGACGGCGAAGAAGACGACCGCGAAGAAGACGGCGGCCCGCAAACGCACGGCATGACCCGGACCGCAGCCCGGCCACGGACCCGGCGCGTCACACGGCCCCCACCCGCGCCGCCCTCCCCCCGCTCTTCTCGTCGCCCCGCTCCTGACGGCGCCCGCCCGGGTCCGCCACGAGCGCCACCCCCACCGCCAGCCCCACGGCGGCCGCCCAGGGGAACCGCCCCTCGTGGGCGAACCCGTGCCCGGCGAAGTAGGCCAACGCCCAGGCGCTGACCGCGACCCCCGCCCACACCCGCCAGGCACCGGACCCCCGCACCGCCGCACCGGGACGGACACGCGCCGCGGTGAGTGCCAGCCGCCGTTCCAGCGGCCGCAGCGCCCGCACGAGCAACCCCAGCACCAGCCCCAGCAGCACCAGCCAGGGCACCCGCAGCAGCCACCAGCCCGCCGAGCCGTACGGCGGCTGCGGCGCGAGCCCGGTGAGATAGAACGCGGCGGCGACGACGAGCACGGGCAGCATGTGCCACAGGTACAGCGTCATGCTGGCGGCCCCCAGCCCCCGCACGGCCCGCCCCACCTTGGCCCGCCCGACCATCCGCCGTACGAGGGGCGCGACCAGCAGCGCCAGCCCCACCTGGGCGACGGCCCAGGCCAGCATGGCCGCCGACGGGGGAGTGGTGTTGCTCAGCTCCTCACCGCTCACCAGGATCAGACTGACCGGAAACGGCCCGACCCCGACGAGCAGGGCGAACGCCACGCCACCCCCGACCGCCATCCCGGCCGGCACCAGCGGCCCCCGCCCGACCAGCCGGTCCCGCCAGCAGAACCCCAGTTGATAGACGACCCCCCACACCAGCAGATAGTTGACCGCCCCGACAACTCCCGCCCCCGCACCGGACGTCGCGGCCACCAGCCAGCTCACCCCCAGCGCGCCCACCCCGCCCACGACCGGCACGACGAGCCCGCCCCGGCGGTGCAGCGCGTACAGCACGGGCGTCAGCGCGCTGAGCAGCAGGTAGACCGGCAGGAACCAGAACTGCATGGCCATGGCCCACCCCACGAGCGCGATCGTCCCGGGGTCCACCCCGACCGCCAGACAGATCCCGAGGGCGACGAGCACCAGCCCGCTGTACACGGCCGTGGGCAGCAGCAGCCGTATCGCCCGCTGTCCCACCCACCCGGCGGCCGTCCCGCCGGCGGCCCGCGCCCGCTCCCAGGACCCGCCCGCCGCGTACCCGCCCGCGAGGAAGAACAGCGGCATGATCTGAAACCCGAGCGTCAGCCACTGCGTCCACGGCACGGCCACCAGCAACTCCGGCGCACGGATCGTCCCGTCCGGCAGCCGCACCAGCCCGGTGATCAGCCAGTGCCCCGCGACGACGAGCAGGATCGCCCAGGCCCGCAGAAAGTCGACGTACCGGTCCCGATTCATGCCCGCAGCCTGTCCGTCTCCCCACCTCCTCCAAGCCCCCATCGCCTTGTCGCAACCAACCCGTGCCCGTTACGACACCGGCCGCCCGGCACCGGAGCGTGCGTGGACCCGACACCTGCCGGGTACATCACGCCCACGGCACACCCCCACGGCATAACCACCGGATACCGGCCACCCCCGGCGAGCACACCCGTCCGAGGCCAGGAGGAACCATGCCCGAGCCGCACGTCATGGACCACGCGAGCCAGCCGCCCCCTCCGGACCCCGCAACGGCGATCCTCCTGCGCAACCGCTCCGAACTCCTCGCCGCGCTGGAGTCCGTGACCACGAGGGCGGCCGCCGTCGCCGAGTTCGACAGCGCCCTCGCCGCACTGCGCGGCGCCCGCGCCGAGACGGACGCCCACCGCCCGCGCACGATCACGGAACTGGGCGTCTTCCTCCCCTCCAACAACATCCTCTACTCGTACGTCCTGTTCGGCCTGATCCCGAGCGGTTTCGCGGGGCACATCGTGATGCGGCCGTCCCGCAGGGTGGGGGAGGAGTCGCGGCGGATCCACCGCGTCATCACCTCCGACCCGGCCTTCCGGGACGCCCACCCCGCCGGCATCGAGCTGACCGACATGACGCAGCGTCAGTTCATCGCCAGGTGCGCACAGGCGGAGGCCGTGGTCTTCAACGGCCGCCCGGAGAACGCCCGAGAGGTCGGCACAACCCTCCCGCACCGCACCCTCCTCCTGGCCTTCGGCTCCGGCCCGAACCCGATCGTCGTCGGTCCGGAGGCCGAACTCGCGTCCACCGCAAGGGACATCGTCCGCACCCGCACCCACAACTCCGGCCAGGACTGCCTCTGCCCGGACGTCGTCCTCGCGCACGACTCCATCGCGGACGACCTGGTGACGGCCCTGCGCGAAGCGCTCCGCTCGACGGCCGTGGGCCCCCTGTCCGACCCGGCCACGACGGTCGGCCCCCTGTGCTATCCGGACGCCGTACGCCAGGCGGCGGCCTTCCTCGACGCCCACCGCGACCACATCAGGGAGGGCGGCCGCGTGGACCACCGCACCGGCCTGGTCACCCCCACCCTCCTGGACCTGACCTGGGACGACTCCTTCTTACCCCCGGAGTTCTTCGCCCCGGTCGTCTGCGTGATGCGCTACGGCACCGCCACGGACGTCTCCCGCTGGCTGCACACCCCGGCGGAACAGCGCAGAGGCATGTACGTCTCGGTGTACGGCGAGCCGAAGCTCCAAGCGCGGACGACCCCATCGGGAACGCCCCGGATAGCCACCGCCGTGTCCCTGGACTCCCGCACCGCCCTGGACGCCGAGAACGGCAACGAACCCCTCGGCGGCTACGGCCCGGACGCCGGCCACGTCCGCACCCACGGCACCGTCACGGCACGCCCGCTGCTCCTCTCGGCCGAACTGGGCAGGCCCGGCACCGAGACGGGGGCAGCGCAGTGACCGACCTCCTCACCTGCTGGGCGGCCGTCGCCCACACCCTCGCCGCGGGCGGTGTACGCCGTGTCTTCGGTCTCCCCTCCGACGAACCGGGCCTGCTGGACGCCGCGTCGGCCGTCCCCGGCCTCGACGTCACGGTCATCGGCGACCAGCGCACGGCCGCCTGCGCGGCCACCGGCTACGCCCTCACCGCCCGCGAACCCACCGTCCTGGCCCTCAACTCCGGCCCCAGCTTCGCCAACGCGCTGCCCGGACTGCTGGAGGCGTCCTCCCTCGCCGTACCCCTGGTGGTGATCACGACCGCCGTGCCGAAGGAGAACGTCGGCCGCGGCGCGTTCCAGTACGTGGACCAGCTCTCCATGATCCGGGACCTGGCCGGCTGGGCCCACCGCGTGGACGACCCCGAGCAGCTCACCTGGGCCGTACGCCAGGCGATCCACCGCGCGCTGAACGGCCGCCCGGACCTGACGGCCCTGGAGATCACGGACGAGGTGACGAGAGCGGACCAGCCGCCACCGCCCGTGATCCGCCCGGTACGCCGCCTCCGCACCCTCCCCTCACCGGCGGACCTGGACGAGGCGGCCGAGACCCTGCGCACCGCGCGGCGCCCCCTGATCGTGGCGGGCGGCGGCACCCGCTGGCCGCACGACATCGAGGGCGTGGAGGAACTGGCCGACCTCCTGGAGGCCCCCGTCTTCACCACGGCGGCCGGCCGCGGAGCCGTGGACGAACGCCATCCGCGCGCCTTCGGCCTCCTGGGCCTCTACACCACACCCCCGGCGACGGACCTCCTGGAGACGTCGGACACCCTTCTCCTCCTCGGCACCCGCCTGGAGGAGACGGCCCGCATGGGCTGGACGAACTGGCGCACGGCGACGGTCGTCCAGGCCGACACCTCTCCCGCGGCCTTCGGCGAGGGCAGCCCGACGGTGACCCACCCGCTGCTGGGAGAAGCGCAGTCGACGGTCCGGGAACTGACGAGACGCCTGACCGCCGCCCCCGGAAAGGCGAAGGCGGAGTGGTCGGCCGCACAGCACCACGTCTCAGAGGCCCAACACGCCACCACAGAAACGGACTTCGGCCGCTCCCCGGTCCGCTCGACCCTTCACCACATCTCCCGTGTCCTGGGCCCGCACACCCTTCTCGTGCAGGAGAACGGCCTGCACGACATCTGGACCTACCACTACCCGGTCCTCACGGTCGCCCACGGCGCCCGTCCGGTCTGCCCCGGCGAACAGACGATGATGGGCTTCGGACTGGGCGCCTCCATCGGCGCGGCCCTGGCCCGCCCGGGCGAACCGGTCGTCCTGGTCACGGGCGACAGCGCGCTCCGCCTGAGCGTCGGCGCTCTGGACGCCCTCCACCACCACGCCCTGGGCGTGATCGTCGTCGTCCTGGACAACGAGGGCTTCGGCTGGCCCCGACGCCTCCGCGCGGGCACCCCCGGCCCGCACATCTCCACGACCTGGCGCTCCACCCCGGCGGACGACCTGGCCAGGGCCTTCGGCGGACACGGCATCACCGCACCCGACGAAGAGACCCTGACCGCAGCCCTGCGGGAGGCTCAATTCCGCTCCGGATCAGGCAAGTTCACCCTGATCAGGGTCCAAGTCCCGGACGACGACGTCCCGGCAGGAATCGCGTCCTCGGGCTACTGACCGGCGGGGCAGGTGGAACTGCTGGAGATCTTGATGCCGTTGACGCGGTAGCCGTCGGCGAACACGGTCTGGGAGTTCGGCGGCAGACAGATCGACCCCCCGCTCTGGAGCCGCAGGAACACCACGTCGTCGTTCCGGGTGTTCAGGACGCCGTAGTGCGGCCGGGGCGTGACCGCCTGATAGCCGCTGGTGACGTCCTTGTACTTCGACAGCACCCGGCCCGCGAGCAAGTCGTCGTTGTCCGCGTAGAAACAGACGTACGGATACGGGCACCCCTGAGTGGGCCCCTCCGCATGCGCCGCGGACGCCCCGGTCAAGGACGTGGCGGCGACGAACAGGCCGACCCCGGCGAATCCGGCGGCCTTCCGAACAGCGGATCTCATAAATCCCCCATAACTCATCGGACGGTGAAGACGGTGGCTGGTCGACCACCACCCCCTACACGCACCGCACCACCCCCTCGGTTCTGCGCGGTCGATTGCGGCGTGATCACGGTTCGTCCGATCCGGACGACCCCGTCTTCACTGTGGCCCGGCCATGTGATCAGATCTGCGCGTACCAGCAGGTAGCGGCTCTGGGGAGAGGCCGCGGAGGAGGGGAAAGCGCCATGCCCGCCGTCGCCCGAGAGACGACACAGCCGTGCCCGGAATGCGGCGCGGAGATCCGTGGCGACAGCCGGTTCACCGTCTGGTGCGCCGCCTGCGACTGGAACGTGGACCCCGGGGAACCGCAGCCGGCCGGAGGACGGCTGGAGCGGGTCGAGCGCGCCCTGGCCCGACGCCACGGCGAGCAGTTGCTCGCCGAGATGCTGAGCGGCCGGGAATCGCAGCCGCGACGCGACGCCGACGCCGTGCTGGCCACCGCACTGGCCCTGGCCGTGCACGGCGTCACCCTCGCGCTGGTCGTCGGCGGAATCTGGGGCGTCATGGCGGACTGGGGCGGCGGCCCGTGGATCGGTTTCATACTTCTTGTGCTGGGATTGGGTCTCGCCCCGCGGCCCAGCCGTCTGCCCACCGACATACCCGTCCTCTTGCGGACCGACGCGCCCGAACTCTTCGCCCTGGTGGACGAGGTGGCGGCGGCCGTCGGCACCCGGAGCGTGCACGCGATCGCCGTGGACGGGAGCATCAACGCCGCCGTCACGACGTACGGGGTACGCGGCCGACGGCTGCTGGTGCTGGGCATCCCGCTGTGGGAGGTGCTGAGCCCCGAGGAGCGGATCGCGCTCCTCGGCCACGAACTGGCCCACTACGCCAACGGCGACACCCGCAACGGCCTCGTGGTGGGCTCGGCGGTGCGCAGCCTCGCCCTCTGCCACCACGCCCTCCAGCCGATCCAGCACCCGTCCGCGATCGAGATGGTCGTCAACGTCGTCTACGTGGTGCCGCGCCTGCTGCTCCGGGGCCTGCTGGTGCTGCTCCTGCGGCTGACCTCGCGGGCCGGGACGCGAGCCGAGTACCTCGCCGACCGGCTGGCCGCCCGCACCGCCTCCACCGAGGCGGCGGTGGGCCTCATGGACCGCCTGCTCATCGTCGGCCCGCTCGAAGTCCTGCTGCGCAGCGAGATCAACCGCGCCACCCTCGGCGGACCGCGATCCGCCCGTGAGGCCGCGTCCCGAGCCGACGAGATCTGGGACCGCCTCGCCGCCTACGCGGCGTCCGTCCCGGAGCACGAGTACGAGCGCCAGCGCCGCGCCGGAGCCCGCCGGGGCCACCAGGTGGACGCCACCCACCCGCCGACCCATCTGCGCCGCACCTGCCTCCTCACCGGCACTCCGCTGACGGCCGCCCTGACCCCCGACCCCGACCGGACCGCCCGGCTGGCCGAGGAACTCGCCCCGTCGCGCACCGAGGTGGCCAAGAACCTGCTCCGTGACGGCCTCGGAGGCTGAGTCCCCTTTTCCAAGCTCCGGGCGGTGACATCAACAGGGCGGCGGATCACCCCCTTCTGCGCCCATCCGTCCGGCTTTACATCCCTCGCTTCCCGGCAGTGCGCCTATCCGAGGGATTGACTGCCTTGTCCGTGGCGGGGCGGCCTTCACATAGTTGCTGTCATGTCAGAGCGGCGTTCCGCGAACGGCCGTGACAACAGTCCTTTCCACGGGGGGAAACCGATGGCGCTCCGGGAGTCCGGCCGCGGTCGGCGCGATGTCGCCGCAGCGGCCGACGCTGCCACGCTGAGGGCTTCGGCACGTGGCGCGGAAGAGTGTTCCGTCCGTGCGGACGTGATCCAGAACCTCATCCCCAGCCCTCTCCGCTAAGTCCGGACAGGTACGGGTCCAGGCGCTTCGGCGTCTGCCCTCCTCCGCCGCCGTAGAGGCGCATTCCCGCACCCGGGGTCCTCGGCCGCCGTGGCCCGCCCCGTGAGGGTGCCGGTCCGCGACGTCGTGACCGCGCCCCCGGCTTCCTTCGGCCTTCCCCCGGTCCGCCGGTGTTCCGGCGTCGTCCGCGGCCCCGTCCGCCGATCCGTGCCCCCGTGCACCCGGTCCGGGCCGCAGGGCCGGTTTCCCCTTCCCGCTTCCCTCGTCCCCTCCACCGTCGAGCGGAGAACACTCGTGAAGAGCAGTACGTCGTCCATGGCCATCGTCGGGGCCGGTCCCCGTGGGCTCTCGGTGCTGGAGCGCCTGATCGCCCAGGAGCGGAAGTCCCCGTCCGCCGGCCGCATCACGGTCCACGTCGTCGACCCGTATCCGCCGGGACCCGGCCGGGTGTGGCGCACCGACCAGTCCCGGGAGCTGCTGATGAACACCGTGGCCTCCCAGGTCACCGTGTTCGCCGACGCCAGCGTGAACCTGGTGGGGCCGGTCGAGGACGGGCCGAGTCTGTACGAATGGGCCCGGGACGTGGCGTCCGGCACGGTCCCCGTTCCCGAGGAGGCCCTCGCGGAGGCCCGCCGCCTCGGCCCGGACACCTACCCCACCCGCGCGTTCTACGGGCACTACCTGGACCGGGTGTTCCGCACGCTGGTCGCGCAGGCGCCCGGGCATCTGGAGATCCGGGTCCACCGGGAGTACGCGGTCGCGCTGGACGACGAGGCCGGTGCGCACGGCGGACTCCAGACCCTGCTGCTCGCCGACGGCACCCGTCTGTCGGGCCTGGACGCGGTGGTGCTGACGCAGGGGCACGTCCCGGTGCGGGCCACCGCGCAGGAGGAGCGGCTCGGCGCCTTCGCCGCCGAACACGGTCTGGTGTACCTCGCCCCGGCGAACCCGGCCGACACGGATCACTCCCGGATCGGGCCGGGCGAGAGCGTCGTACTGCGCGGCCTCGGTCTCAACTTCTTCGACCACATGGCCCTGTTGACCGCCGGGCGGGGCGGCTCGTTCGAGCGGGTGGACGGCCGGCTGGTCTACCGCCCGTCCGGGTGGGAGCCGCGCATCCTCGCCGGATCGCGGCGCGGTGTGCCGTACCACGCCCGGGGCGAGAACGAGAAGGGCGCCTACGGCCGCCACCGGCCCAGGCTGCTGACGGTGGAGAAGACCGACGAACTGCGGGCGCTCGCGGCCGACGGCGAGTGGATCCGGTTCAGCACCCACCTGTGGCCCCTGATCGCCGCCGAGGTGGAGAGCGTGTACTACGCCGCCCTGCTGGCCGGCCGGGTCGACGCGGCCGAACTGACGGCCTTCACCGACCGCTACCTGAAGGCCGCGGACTCGGCGGCCGGCTCGTTGGCCGGCTCCCCGGCCGACTCTACGGCCGACAAGGCCCGGCTGCTCGACGCCGTGGGGGTCCCCGCGGCCGAGCGCTGGGACTGGGACCGGATCGCCGAGCCGTACCGGGAGCGGGAGTTCGCCGACGCCGACGACTTCCGCACCTGGCTCCTGGAGCATCTGCGCCAGGACGTCGTCGAGGCCGAGCTGGGCAACGTCAGCGGCCCGCTCAAGGCCGCCCTCGACGTGCTGCGCGATCTGCGCAACGAGATCCGGCTCGCCGTCGACCACGGCGGGCTGGAGGCCAACTCCCACCGGAACGAGCTGGAGCACTGGTACACCCCGCTCAACGCCTTCCTGTCGATCGGCCCGCCCGCCTCCCGGATCGAGGAGCTGATCGCCCTGGTGGAGGCCGGCACGGTCGAGATCGTCGGGCCCGGCATGGTCGTCGAGGCGGTCACGGACGGCGGCGCCGCGTTCGAGGTCGGCTCCCGCCGGATACCGGGGCCGCGGCACCGGGCCGGCGTGCTGATCGAGGCCCGGCTGCCCGAGCCGGACCTGCGCCGCACCGACGACCGGCTGATGCGCCATCTGCTGACGACCGGACAGTACGTGCCCTACCGGATCCTCGGGGAGTGCGGCAGCGAGTACGAGACCGGTGCCGTCGCCGTGTCCGGCCGGCCGCACCACCCGGTCGACGCCGAGGGCCGCGCCCATCCGCGCCGGTTCGTGCACGGTGTCCCGACCGAGTCGGTGCACTGGGTCACCGCGGCCGGCATCCGGCCGGGCGTCGGCTCGGTCACCGTCGAGGACTCCGACGCGATCGCCGCCGCCGTACTGAGCCTGCTGGCGGACGACACCCGCGCGGACGCCCGCGCCGACGCGGGGGAGGCCGTGGCATGAACGACCGCGACATCGACCACGGGGACATCGACCACCGGGACATCGACGCGGGGCTGCTCTCCCCCGTGCGCGCCGGTACGCCCGTGGAGGCGGCCACCGGGGACCGGGCCTGGCTCCAGGCCATGCTCGACGCCGAGGCGGCCCTGGCCAGGGCCCAGGCCCGGCTGGGCACGCTGCCTGCGTCCGCCGCCGCCACGATCAGCTCCGCCGCGCGCGCCGAGCGCCTGGACGTCCGGGCGCTGGCCCTGGCCGCCCGGGAGACCGCCAATCCGGTGGTCGGCCTGGTCCAGGCGTTCACCGCCGTCGTCGCCGAGGACGACCCGTCGGCCGCCGAGTACGTCCACCGCGGCTCCACCAGTCAGGACATCCTCGACACGGGGGCCATGCTGGTCGCCGCCCGGGCACTGCGGCTGGTCCTCGCCGACCTGCACCGCACGGCCGACGCGCTGGCCGGGCTCGCCCGAGAGCACCGCGACACCCCGATGGCCGGCCGCACGCTCACCCTGCACGCCGTGCCCACCACCTTCGGCCTCAAGGCGGCGGGCTGGCGCGCGCTGGTGCTGGCGTCCGCCGAGCGCCTGGAACGGGTCCTGGCCCACGGGCTGCCGGTGGCGCTCGGCGGCGCCGCCGGCACGCTGGCCGGGTATCTGGAGTACGCGAAGGTCGACGGCGGTGTCCCCGACGAGGGGCTCGGCGACTACCTCGACCGGCTCACCGCGGCCTACGCGGAGGAGACGGGGCTCGCCCGGCCGGTCCTGCCGTGGCACGCGCTGCGCACCCCGCTCGCCGACCTGGCCGCCGCGCTGTCCCACACCGCGGCGGCCCTCGGGAAGCTCGCCGTGGACGTGCAGGTCCTGGCCCGCACCGAGGTGGCGGAGGTCTGCGAACCGGCACCGGCGGGCCGCGGGGCGTCGTCCGCCATGCCGCACAAGCGCAACCCGGTGCTCGCGACGCTGATCCGCTCCGCCGCGCTACAGGTCCCCGTCCTGGCGGCCGGCCTCACCCAGTGCCTGACCACCGAGGACGAGCGGTCCGGCGGGGCCTGGCACGCCGAGTGGCTGCTGCTGCGCGAGTGCCTGCGGCTGGCGGGCGGCGCCGCCCACACCGCGGTGGAGCTGGCCGAGGGGCTCACCGTCCGGCCGGAACGGATGCGCGCCAACCTTGCTCTGACGGGCGGTCAGCTCGTCACGGAGCGGCTCACCGCCGTCCTCGCGCCCCGGATCGGCAAGGCGACCGCCCGCCGGTGCCTCACCCTGGCCTCCGTCCTGGCCGACCGCGAGGGCCGCCCCCTGGCCGAGATCCTCACCGAACTGCCCGAGCTGAAGGACGCCTTCGGCGACGGTGAACTCGCCGGCCTGCTGGACCCCGACGGCTACACCGGGGCCGCGGGGCTGCTCGTCGACCGCGCCCTCGACCGCGCCCCGGCCTCCCGCACCGCCCCTCCGAGAAAGGCGTGAACCCCGTGACCGCGAGCCCCGAGACCGCTGCGACCAGCCCTGCGACCGGACGTCAGCACGGCCCCCGTCCGCGGCCGGACCTGGACGCCCTCTCCGCCCACCGCCCCGGAAAGCCGGACTACGCCGGCTCCTTCGTCCTGGCCGCCAACGAGAACCCCTACCCGCCGCTGCCCGGCGTCCTGGAGACCGCGGTCGCCGCGGCGGGCGCCTTCAACCGCTACCCCGACATGGCCGTCGGCGAGCTGACCGCCGAGCTGGCCCGGCACTTCGGCGTCCCCGCCGAGCACCTCGCCACCGGCCCCGGCTCGGTCGGCGTCGCCCAGTCCCTGGTGCTGGCCCTGGCCGGCGAGGGCGACGAGGTCCTGTTCGCCTGGCGCTCCTTCGAGGCGTACCCGGTCATCACCAGGATCGCCGGCGCCACCCCGGTGTCCGTCCCGCTCACCGCCGACGGCGCCCACGACCTCGACGCCCTGCTCGCCGCCGTCACCGACCGCACCCGGCTGATCTTCGTCTGCAACCCCAACAACCCGACCGGCAACGCCCTGCGCCGCGCCGAGCTGGTCCGCTTCCTGGACGCAGTCCCCGCGCACGTCCTGGTCGTCCTCGACGAGGCGTACCGCGAGTTCGTCCGCGACGCCGACGTGCCCGACGGCGTCGCGCTGTACCGGGACCGCCCCAACGTCTGCGTCCTGCGCACCTTCTCCAAGGCGTACGGCCTGGCCGGGCTGCGGGTCGGCTTCGCGATCGCGCACGAGCCGGTCGCCTCCGCGCTGCGCAAGACGGCCGTCCCGTTCGGCGTCAGCCAGCTCGCCCAGGACGCCGCCGTCGCCTCGCTGCGCGTCGAGGACGCGCTGCTGGAGCGGGTGGAGTCGCTGGTCGAAGAGCGCACGCGGGTCACCGCCGGCCTGCGCGCGCAGGGCTGGACGCTCGGCGACTCCGAGGCCAACTTCGTCTGGCTGCCGCTCGGCGACCACAGCCTCGACTTCGCCGCGGCCTGCGCCGAGGCCGGCGTGGTGGTCCGCCCGTTCCCGGGCGAGGGCGTCCGCGTCTCGATCGGCGAGCCGCGCGGCAACGACGTCCTCCTGACGACCGCCGAGGTCTTCCGCAAGCGGCTCTGACCTCGCCCGCCCACGGGAGAGGCCCCGCCCGGCCGGATCGCTCCGGCCGCGCGGGGCCTCGTATGTCTCAGCGGGCCGCGGTTCAGTAGTTCGGCAGCTTGTGGAGCAGTTCGCGCCGCTCCACCACCTCCGGGCGGTAGACGCGCTCGGTCCACTCGGACGGGTCGACGGGCTCCAGTGCGATGGACACGGCGTCCTCGGTGCAGCCGAGGTTCTCCGTCAGCGCCGCGGTGATCGCGGCGACCAGACGGGCCGACTGCTCCTCGCCGACCGGGGTGGGGAAGTGCTTGATGTTGACGTGCGGCACGGTGTCTCCCTGGGGTGGTGGTCAGATGGCTCGGGTGGGGCTGCTGTCGGTCAGTGCGCGGTGTCGAGGCGGTCGGCGATCAGGCGGGCCAGTTCGTCGACGCCGGGCTCGCGCAGGACGCCGTAGTGGTCGGCGGCGAGTTCGAGGATCTCGGGCTCGGCGGCCGACCAGCCGGTGCTGTCGTCGAGGAAGGAGTAGTCGTCGCCGGACGCCTTCACGACGGTCACCGGTGCCTGGATCCGGCGGGACCGCAACTCCGTGAAGGTGTAGCGGAACTCGTAGGTCCGCCGGACCACGGCGGTGATCCGGCGGACCAACTCCGCGTCCAAGCCGTCGAATTGGGCGACCAGATGGGCGACGAAGCTCTCCTCGTCCGTGGTGGCCCGCAGACACGCCTCCAGTGCCGGGCCGGTGACGACCCCCGCGAAGACCGAGTACAGGATGGTCAGATAGGCCGGGTCGGTGTACGAGGCGCGGCCGCCGCCCGCCGTGCCGAGCCTCGGTGAGCCCGGGGCGATCAGGAACAGCCGGTCCACGCGGCGGCCGTCGCGCTCCAGCAGATGTGCCGTCTCGAAGGCGACGCGCGCGCCGAAGGAGTAGCCGCACAGCGTGTACGGGCCGTCCGGCTGGGCCTCGGTGACGGCCTCCACGTCCCGTGCCGCCATCTCGGCGATGGTGGCGTACGGTTCCTCGCCCGCGTTGACGCCGTGGGCCTGGATGCCGAGGAACGGCCGGCCGGTGTCGAGCCGGCGGGCCAGCGGACGCAGGTTCATCGGATAGCCGCCGAGGCCCGGCCAGCAGTACACCGGCCGGCCGGAGCGGGCGGCGCCCAGCGGCACCAGGCGGGAGGCGGAGGCGCCCCGCAGCCCGTCGACCCGCCGGGCCAGCTCCTCGATGGTCGGCGACTCGAACAGCACCTGCATCGGCAGCGCGCAGCCGAACCGGCGGTTGACGCGGTGCACCAGCCCGACCGCGACGAGGGAGTTGCCGCCGCACTCGAAGAAGTCGTCCCGCACGGAGGCGGCCCGCTGCCCCGTCCCGGCCTGCCACAGCTCGCGGACGATCCGCTCGGTGGTGGTCCGCGGCGCGACGAAGGGCCGCTCGCCGGCCGTGAAGTCCGTCTCCGGCGCCGCCTCCAGCGCCCGCAGGTCGACCTTGCCGTTGGCGGTCAGCGGCAGCCGGTCCATGACCACCAGACGGTTGGGCACCATGTAGTCGGGCAGCAGCTCCACCAGGTCGGCCCTGATCATCTCGGTCGGCCCCTGCATGTGCACGCTGTCCTCGCGCATGCCCTCGTGGGCGAGCTGCTCGGCGCTGACCCGGCCGCCGACGAAGAAGTACGACGGTCCGGTGGGCCGCCCGCAGGCGCTCAGCACGGCCTCCATCCGCCGGGCGGCGGGCAGGTCGTGGCCGCTCCTGGAGCTGTATCCGGAGGACATGAACCCGAAGCCGGCGCCGTTCATCTGGAGCCGCTGGAGCCGGCGTCCCAGGTCCAGGTAGGAGTGCGGGTGCTCAGGGCCGGGGCTGACCAGCGTGACGCCGAACGCGGCGCGCTCGTAGACCTGTTGGTTGATCGCGATCACATGCCGTTTGAGCACCAGCTCGTCCGCGATCCGCTCCAGCGTCCCGCCGGCGTAGCGGTACTGGCCGGCCATCATGCCGGGCACCCGGCCGGGGTGGATCTGCACGTACACGTCCACGGGGACGTCGGGGCGGTCGGCGCGGTACGGGACCAGGTCGAAGGCCCCGAGGTAGTGGTCCTCCTCGGCGCAGTGCAGCCGGTGCATCGCCGCGGGCGTGTACGGGGCCGCGGCGACGTCCAGACCGTACGCGGGGAGCACCTCCTCCAGCAGGCCGGCCATGTGTCCGGCCTCGATCTCCAGCACTTCCCGGATGTTGTTGCGGTACACCGGCTCGATCGCCCGCCGCCGGCCCGCGAAGTGGAACCGGACACCGGGCTCGCCGTCCCCTCCGTCCCCGGCCTCGATCAGGTACAGCCGGTGCTCCACCGGGTGGTGGTACCAGTGGCCGGGAGCGAGCCCCGCGCAGCCGTCCGGGCCGGTGACCTCCAGGTAGAGCTGGGCGGCGTACAGCGAGCCGGGGGAGGCGTACCCGTACTTGGGCAGCAGCCGCTCGTCGCTGGTGAACTGGCCGAAGTAGCGCAGGGCGGCGCCGAGTTCGGCCGCCGTCAGATGTTCGGGCCGGCGCGGGGCGGCGCCCGGCGTGCGGGCGGCGAGCAGGGCGAGCAGGTCGTCGGGGCGGGTGTCGCCGCCGTCGTAGAAGCGGTAGGTCTTGCGGGCGAACACCCGGCGGCGCTGTGCGGCGGTGGGGGTGCGGCCGGGGAGGTCGACGCGGCGGCGGCCGGCCAGATCGGCGGTGTCGCGACAGCCGCCGTCGGAGAGCTGGGCGCGCACCTGGAACCGGCCGGACTTGGAGACATGGTGCCGGTCGTGGTTGCCCTGGTCCATCAAGGCGGCCTCGCGCGGGCTGAGTTCGACGCAGGCCACGAGGTTCTGGTGGCCGGTCGCCGGATCGTCCTTGACCAGGACGGCGGCGTTCCTGACCCAGTCGTGGGCCTCGACGGCGAGCCGTATCTCGTCCAGTTCGACCCGGTAGCCGCGCAGCTTGACCTGCCGGTCCACGCGGCCGCCGAACCGGTAGGCGCCGTCCTCCCGGTGGACCAGGTCGCCGGTGCGGTACAGCACGGCGTGCCCGGGGTCGGTGGAGAACGGGTTGTCCAGGAAGCGTTCGGCGGTCAGATCGGGGCGGTGCAGATAGCCGCGGGCGACCTGCACACCGCTGATGTACAGCTCGCCGGTCGCGCCGGGGGCGACCGGTCGCATCCGCTCGTCCAGCACATGGAAGGCCAGACCGTCCACGGGCGTGCCGATCGGGACGCCGGACGGGCCGCCGGCGACCGGCGAGGGGTCCACGGTGCAGGCGGAGGCGTTGATGGTGCACTCGGTGGGCCCGTAGAGGTTGACCAGTTCGCACTTGCCCAGGGTCTCCGTGAAGCGCTGCGCGAGCCGCCGGGACAGTGCCTCCCCGCCGCAGAACACCTGGGTCAGCGAGTCGCAGGCGGGCAGCCGGTCGGTGTCGAGGAGCGCCTGGAGCAGGGTCGGCACGCACTGGAGGGCGGTCACGCCGTGCCGGACGACGGTGTCGACCAGGGCCTCGGGGTCGCGGTAGGCGCCGGGCCCGGCCAGCACGATCCGGCTGCCGACGCACGGCGCCAGGATCTCCCACTGGGCGGCGTCGAAGCTCATCGGCGTCTTCTGGAGCACGGTGGTGGACGGGCCGAGCCCGTACGTCCGGGCCAGCCAGCGCATCTGGTGCACGATGCCGCGGTGCTCGACCATCACACCCTTGGGCCGGCCGGTGCTGCCCGAGGTGTGGATGACGTAGGCGAGGTCGCCCGGCGCGGGGGCGGCGTCCGCGGCGCCTGAACCGGTGGTCGTGTCGGCCGGGGTGAGGAGTGTGGTGCCGGGTGGCACGAGGGCGGTGAGCCGGTCCCGGAGCGGCTCCTCGGTGAGCACCACCGAGACACGGGAGTCCTCGGCCGTCGCGCGGATCCGCTCGTCCGGGTAGTCCGGCGAGAGGGGAAGGTAGGCGGCGCCGGCGAACAGGACACCCCAGACCGCGACCGTCAGGGCGGCGCAGGGTTCGAGGAAGACGCCGACGCAGTCGTCGCGGCCCAGTCCTCGGCCGCGCAGCGTGGCCGCCAGCCCGGTGGCCCGCGCGACGAGTTCCGCGAAGGTGAGGGTCTCCTCCCGGTACTCCACCGCTATGGCGTCGGGGCGTGTCCGGGCCTGTGCCGAAAGGAGATCGACAAGGCTCGGTGATCCGTCCGTTCCGCGCTCCGGAGCCACCGGGCCGTGCTCGGTCAGAATTTCCACGACATCCCCCGTTCGAATGAATTCCCATGCGCCGAACAAATCGACACTATGAGTTCATCCGGATCTTTTTGGCAAGCGACCGGGTGCCCGGTGTCCGATTGACCGCCCGAGCATGCCGGGACGCATTTCTACAAATGGGGCGAGAAGCTGCGGGTGTCAGCCGCCGACGGCGACCGCTCCTGGCCGGTTCCGGGCCCCGAGAGCCCGCATCGAGCCTCTTCAGCCGCCTCCGGAGAGGATGTTTTGTCCGGTTAAAGACCGTCATGAACCCCGGAATTTCGCGCACTGCGTCGATCCGAACCATCGCGAACGTGGCACCGGCGAGAGGCGGGAGGCAGAGTCGGGACTGTCCTCGGGGTGCCGGCCGAGGCATTTCCGGCGCTTTCGAGAAGAGGCGCCTGACAAAGGGGGAGAACCGTGCTGGATAGTCCGTCCGATGACGGGCTCGAAATTCTTCGGGCGAAGCTCGACGGTATCGACAAGCGTTTCCTCGAGGAACTCCGCGCCCGTATCGAGACCTGTGTGGAAATCGCGCACTACAAGCGCGAGAACGACGTCCGCATGATGCAGCCGCACCGGATCAGGATCGTCCAGGAGCGCGCCGCCCGGTTCGGCGACGAGCACGGGATCAGCCAGGACTTCCTGCGCCGGCTCTACGACCTGATCATCGAGGAGACCTGCCGGGTGGAGGACGTGGTCATCGGGGCCGCGCCATGAGAACCCTGCTGATCGACAACTACGACTCCTTCACCTACAACCTCTACCAACTGCTCGGCGAGACCAACGGCCGCCCGCCCGTGGTGGTGAAGAACGGCACGGACTTCGCCGACCTGCGCTTCGAGGACTTCGACGCGATCGTGATCTCCCCCGGGCCGGGCCGCCCCGACCGCGAGCGGGACTTCGGCATCAGCCGGCGCGCGATCCTGGAGAGCGGTCTGCCGGTGCTCGGCGTCTGCCTCGGCCACCAGGGCATCTGCCATCTCTTCGGCGGCGAGGTCGGCCACGCGCCGGAGCCGATGCACGGCCGCGTGTGCCCGGTGCGCCACACCGGCACCGACATCTTCGCCGGCCTGCCCAGCCCGTACGACGTGGTCCGCTACCACTCGCTCGCGGCCGCCCGGCTCCCCGACGAACTCGAAGCCGTCGCCTGGACCGAGGACGGCGTCGTGATGGGGGTGCGGCACCGCACCCGGCCGATCTGGGGCGTCCAGTTCCACCCGGAGTCCATCAGCAGCCAGTACGGCCGTGAACTGCTCGCCAACTTCCGCGACCTGGCGCTGGCCCACCACGCCGAGCGGCGCCGCGAGCCGCGCTACACGGTGCATGTGCGCCGGGTGGAGGCCGAGCCGCAGGCAGAGGCCGCGTACCGGGAGCTGTTCGCCGGTCACGACACCGCGTTCTGGCTGGACAGCAGCAGTGTCATCGACGGGCTGTCCCGGTTCAGCTTCCTCGGCGACGGCTCCGGCCCGCTGGCCGAGTACGTGACCTACCGGGTCGAGGACGGCGTCGTCCGGATCACCCGGCCCGGCGGCTCCGACGACGCCGACGAACTCGTCCAGCAGGGCTTCTTCGACTATCTGGACGAGCAGATGCGCGTCCGCGCCGTCCCCCGGCCGGAGGGGCTGCCGTTCGACTTCAACCTCGGCTATGTCGGCTATCTCGGCTACGAGTTGAAGGCCGAGGCGGGTGCCCGCGCCGCGCACAAGGCGGAGACCCCGGACGCCGCCGTGCTGTTCGCCGACCGGATGCTCGCGCTCGACCACGCCGAGGGCGCCGCCTATCTGCTGGCCCTGTCCGAGGGCGGGGACCACACCGCCGCCGTCGCCTGGCTCGACCGCGCCGAGGCCGCCGTACGGGCCCTGCCCCGGGCCGGTGGCGAACCGCGCGGCGAGGCGGCCGGTTTCCGCGGCGTCGGCATGACCGACCCGGAGGCCGCGCCGATCGTCGCACCGCGCCACGACAAGCGGGCCTACCTGGACCGGATCGCCGAGAGCCTGGAGGAGATCCGCGACGGCGAGACCTACGAGGTGTGTCTGACCAACGCGGTCGAACTCAAGGCCAGGATCGACCCGTTGACCACGTACGCGCATCTGCGGAAGATCTCGCCCGTGCCGTACGGCGCGCTGCTCGACTTCCCCGGGGTGGCGGTGCTCAGCGCCTCGCCGGAACGGTTCCTCACCATCGGCGCCGACCGGGTCGCCGAGTCCAAGCCGATCAAGGGCACCCGGCCCCGCGGGGCCACCCCGGCCGAGGACGCGGCGCTGCGCGAGGACCTGCTCTCCCAGGAGAAGGACCGCGCCGAGAACCTGATGATCGTCGATCTGATCCGCAACGACCTGAACGTGGTCTGCGAGGTCGGCTCGGTGCACGTGCCGTCCCTGTTCCACGTCGAGACGTACGCGCCGGTGCACCAACTGGTCTCCACCATCCGCGGCACCCTGCGGCCCGGGGAGTCGGCGGTGTCCTGCGTGCGGGCGGCCTTCCCGGGCGGATCGATGACCGGCGCCCCCAAGCTGCGCACGATGGAGATCATCGACCGGCTGGAGGACGGCGCCCGCGGCGTCTACTCCGGCTCGATCGGCTGGTTCTCGCTGAGCGGCGCGGCCGATCTGAACATCGTCATCCGCACCCTGGTGGCGACCGAGGACCGGCTCGGCTTCGGCGTCGGCGGGGCGATCATCGCCCTGTCGGACCCGGAGGAGGAGTACACGGAGACGGCCGTGAAATCGCGTGCCGTGGTCTCCGCGGTCCTCGCCACCGCGCTGGAACCGGCCGCCCACGCCACCGAGCCGGAACCGGCCGCCCACGCCACCGAGCCGGAGCCTGCGGTCCTCGACGGCGCGCCCCAGCCCGTGGTCCTCGCCGCCGTGCCGGGACCCGCGGGGAGCCGGCCGTGATCCGGCGCTGTGTCGTGGTCGGCGGCGCGGGCGCGGTGGGCCGGCTGTTCGCCGAACGGCTGCTGGCCGGCGGTGCCCGGGTGGCGGTGGCCGACACCGTCGGACCGGGCGCCGAACCCGCGGGCACCCACTACGTGCGCGGAGACATCACCTCCCTCGGCGCACGGCTGGAGGCCGACCTCGGCCACGCCGACCTGGTGGTGCTCGCGGTGCCGGACGCCGTCGCGCTGGCCGCCGTTCCCGGCCTGGCCGGGGTGCTGCGGCCGGACGCGCTGCTGGTGGACACCCTGTCCGTCAAGCAGCCCGTCACCGCGGCCGTCCGGGCCCACGCCCCGGACGTGCAGGCGGTCGGCCTGAACCCGATGTTCGCCCCGGACCTCGGCTTCGAGGGCCGGCCGGTGGCGGCCGTCGTCGTCAACGACGGGCCCCAGGTCGGCGGCCTGCTGGACCTGGTCGGCACCTGGGGCGCCCGGGTGGTGACGATGGACGCGGCCGAGCACGACCGGCTGGCCGCCGTCTCCCAGGCGCTCACCCACGCCGCCGTCCTCGGCTTCGGCCTCGCCCTGAACCGGCTCGGCCCCGACCTGGCGAGGATCCGCGAGACCGCCCCGCCCCCGCATCAGGCGCTGCTCGCCCTGCTGGCCCGGATCAGCTCCGGCGCGCCCGCCGTCTACCGGGACGTCCAGGCCGCCAACCCGGAGGCGGCGGCGGCGCGCAAGGAACTCGCCGAGGGCCTGCGCCTCCTCACCGACCTGGTGGAGCACGGCTCCGAGGGGGAGTTCGCCGCCGTCCTCGGACAGCTCCGGGACGGACTGGGCGAGCACGCCCCGCACTACCGCGACCTGTGCGCGCGGATGTTCACCTCACTCTGACAAGGAAGATGCATCCCATGGCAACGTTCGCCGCGACCGTCCTCGACCCGACGCAGCGTGAGCAGCTCGCCGCCGACACCACGGTGGGCGGTGGCAACCTCCTGCGGTCGGCCATCGCCGCCAACCCCCGCCCCGAGCTGCCGTTCGTCCACTCCTACCGGGCGATCACCACCACCTCGGGCGAGGAGACCCACGACCTCAGCCTGAACGACATCGACGCGCTCGCGCAGAGCTGGTCGGCGTACTACCTGGCCCAGGGCGTGTCCCGGGGCGACCGGGTCGCCGTCTGGTTCGAGGACTCCTTCGCGTACTCGGTGCACTACTACGCCATCGCGCAGATCGGCGCGGTCGCCGTGCTGATCAACAGCAACGCCACCGGCCCGATCGCCCAGTCGCTGCTGGAGCAGACCGCTCCCGTCGGCCTGTACGCGGACCGGGAGCGGCTCGCGCTGATCGACACCGCGCATCTGCCCGGCCTCGCCTGGACCGTCACCGCCGAGGAGCTGCCCGCGCCGCCGGCCGCCCGTCTTGCCGACGGCGACTACTGGAAGCACCACGCGGACGACCCGGTCGTGATCCTGCACTCCTCCGGGACCACCGGCCGCCCCAAGCCGACCATCCACACCCACAGCACGATCGTGGCCGGCCCCAAGTTCCGTCTGGTGGACCACACCGAGACGCCCGGCGCGCTGATGATGACCGCGCTGCCCCAGTCCCACCTGGGATGCGTCGCCTACACCACGTACGCGGTGCTCGGCGGTACGCCGATCGTGGCGCTCAGCGACCGCAAGGGCGACGAACTGGCCGCCGCCGTGGAGAAGTACCGGCCGACCTCCGTGATGTCCTTTGCGCACGGCTACGCCGAACTGGCCTCCGCCGATCTGAAGCCGGGTCAGCTCGACTCCGTGCAGGTGTGGGTGTCGATCGGCGACGCGGTCCACCGCGCGCACATCGACAAGGTGCTGTCGAACCGCAGCGCCGACCTGCCCCCGTCGGCGTTCTTCGACCGCCTGGGCACCACCGAGCTGGGCTGGGGCTGTCTGCTCCAGGTCCACACCGTGGACAACAAGCCGAAGGACCGCTGTGCCGGCAAGCCGGTCGGCGTCGCCGAGGTGGCGATCCTGCGCCCCGACGGCTCGATCGCCGACACCGACGAGGTCGGCTACCTCGCGGCCCGCGGTCCGGCGGTGACGCCCGGCTACTGGGGCGACTCGGCCACCACGTACTCCTTCAAGCTGTCCGGCTACTGGATGCCCGGCGACATGGCGTACCGGGACGGGAACGGCGACTTCTACCTGGTGGACCGGGCGGCCGACGCCATCCAGACCGCCGGCGGGACCGGTTACTCGGTCTTCATGGAGGAGGTCGTGCTGCTCCAGGTGCCCGACGTCGAGGACGTCGCGGTGGTGGCCGGCCGGGACGGCGACACCGTCGTGCCGGTCGCGGTCGTCACCTCCGAGTCCGCGGACCCGGAGAAGCTGCTGCTCCTCGCCAACGAGGCGCTGCGTGCGGCCGGTCACCCGGAGCTGGGTTTCCTGGAGATCGCGGCCTCGGAGGAGGACTTCCCGGTGGGGGTCACCGGAAAGGTGCTGAAGCGTCAACTCCGTGAGAAGTACGCTGCATTGTCCGAGTACCGTCAGTCGGCGGAGGGCAAGTCCTTCGCCGCAGTCACCACCGGAGACACCGCGTGAGCGACAGCAGCACCCAGACCGCGAAGGTCGACTTCTACTTCGACCCCGCGTGCCCCTTCGCGTGGATCACCTCCCGCTGGATGCTGGAGGTGGAGGCGCTGCGCGAGATCGAGCTGCGCTTCCACGTGATGAGCCTGTACTTCCACAACGAGGGCAACGAGCTCCCGGACTGGTACCGCACACTCGTCGACAAGTCGATCGGCCCGGTCCGGGTGGCCGCGGCGGCGGCCGCCGCGCACGGCCCCGACGTGCTGCGGGACCTCTACACCGCGTACGGGATCCGGATCCACGAGAAGAAGATGACGGACTTCGACGAAGTCGTCACCGAATCCCTCGCCGAGCTGGGCCTGCCCGCGGAACTGGCCGCCGCGGCCCACGACCCCTCCTACGACGAGGCCGTACGGGCCAGCCACGACGCCGGCCAGGACCCCGAGGCCGGGGGGTACGTCGGCACGCCGACGATCCACGTGGACGGCACCGCCTGGTTCGGTCCGGTGCTCCGCGCCATCCCGCGTGGGGAGAAGGCCGCCGAACTCTTCGACAGCTTCCGGGTGCTGGCCAACCACCCCGACCTGTTCGAGCTGAAGCGCACCCGCACCGGCGGCCTCGACTACAGCTAGCCAGGCCCGCGGTACCCCTGTGCGAACCGCTCCCGTCCGGGGGCGGTTCGCACCCATGCGAACCGACGGACACACAGTGCGAACGGACGGACACACAGACTGATGGACGACACACAGACGGCACCCGGGCCGCGGCCGGACGCCTTCATACTCACCGGGTCGTTCCTGGTGGTCTGCCGGGCGCCGCTCTACCTGGCGGAACTGGCCCGCCGCGGCCTGAAGATCCTGCTGATCACCCCCTCCTACTGGCGCGAGGACGCCCTCGCCGCCGCCAAGGACCCCGACCATCCCGCGTACGTCATCGACGAGGTCGCCTTCGTCGACGGCGACGTCAGCCGCGACAACTCCTATCTGCCCGGCGTCCTCTCGGCCGCCCGGCGGTGGCGCGACGAGTACCGCGTCGTCGGCGCCTACGCGGTCGGTGAGACCCAGGTCGAGCCGACCGGTCTGCTCGCCGACGCCCTCGGGCTGCGCACCCCGGGCCTGCGGGCCACCCGGGCCTGCCGCAGCAAGTACCTCCAGCGCTGGTACCTCCCGGAGTTCAGCCCGGTGTCGCTGACCGTGCCGCCCGAGAGCCGCGCGTCCTTCGACCCGGCCGCCGTGCGCTACCCGGCGGTGGTCAAGCCCACCGGCCGGCACTCCAGCTCGGGCGTCGAGACGGTGACGGGACCGGACGCCCTGCCGGCGCTGCTGGCCTCCTACCCCGACCACGAGACCGTCCTCGTCGAGGAGAAGGTCGAGGGCCAGGAGTACTCCGTGGAGAGCCTGGTGCAGGACGGCCGGATCGTCTTCGGCTCGGCCACCCGCAAGGCCACCACCGACTCCCACGACCACACCTTCGTGGAGCTGTCGCACACCGTGCCCAGCGACCGGCCCGAGGCCGACGAGGTGCTGCTCGACGCCAACCGGCGCATGCTCCAGGCGCTCGGCTTCCAGGACGGCGTCGCCCACGCCGAGTGGCGCATCGGCGCCGACGGCCGCGCCTACCTGATGGAGGTCGCCGCCCGCACCCCAGGCGACGGCCTGTGCATCCTCTACGAACTCGCCACCGGCGCGCCGCTGGAGCCGGAGATCGTACGGATCGCGCTCGGCGAACCGGCCTCCTACCCCAAGCCGTCCCGGGTCGCCCGCCAGGTATACCTGGAGCATGTGCCCGGCGTGCTGACCGACGTCCGGGTGAGCGGCTTCGACGTGGAGCCGGTGTGGGTCGGCGAGGGCGGACTGTGGCCCGCCGTCGGGCCGTCCGCGCCCGCCGACCCGCCGACCCTGCGCACGGTCCTGGTGCACCACGACCGCGGCACCGAACTGGGGCCGCTGCGCAGCTCCGAGGACCGGGCCGTGTCCTTCTTCATCGACGCCCCGACCGTCGCCGAACTGGACGAGCTGGAGGCCAGGGTGCGGCGGGCCGTCACCGTCCACACCGTCCCGGCGGTCCCGGACACCGTGACGCACGTCCTGGTCGGCTACAGCCCCGTCATGCTCGCCAAGCTGGACGAGCACCTGCCGGCCGGCTCGGTGCTGGTCCTGGAGGAGCCCGCCGTCATCGAGGCCCGCGGCATCACCGCGCTCGCCGACCGCCACCCCTGCGTGGCCGCCCTGTTCCCGGCGCCCAGCCAGAACGAGGCCGACCCCCGGCGCGCCGTCGAGACCGTGCCCCGCCCCGCGGGCGTACGCGCCGTGGTCCCCGTGGTCGAGTACGGCGTCGTGGTCGCCGCCGCGCTCGCCGACGCCTGGGGTCTGCCCGGCGCGGGCCCCGAGGCGGCCCGGGTCCTGCGCGACAAGGGCCTGCTGCGCGCCGCCCTGGCCGGCAGCGGCATCGCCCAGCCCGACTGGGCCGTGGCCGAACACGCCGAGCAGGTCGCCGGCTTCCGCGCCGCGCACGGCGGACGGTGCGTGCTCAAGCCGGCCAACCGCCAGGCCAGCCTGGGCGTACGGCTGCTCGGCCCCGAGGACGACATCGCCGCGGCGTGGGCCGGCACCACCGCCGCCGACGAGCCGACGCTGCGCGCCCCCTACGAGGACACCGCCCGCTATCTGGTCGAACAGCGGCTGTCCGGTCCCGAGGTGAGCGTCGAGGCCGTCGTCCACGAGGGCGAGGTCGGCTTCACCAACATCACCGCCAAACTGGTCCAGGACAACGGCCACCCCGTCGAGACCGGCCACACCGTGCCCGCCGGACTGCCGCAGCCGCTCGCGGACGCCCTGCGCGAGGCCGTGACCCGGCTGGTGGACACCGTCGGCTTCCGCTCCGGCGTGCTGCACTCCGAGTGGATCCTGGCCGACGGCACCCCGCACCTCGTCGAGTGCGCCGGCCGGCTGCCCGGCGGCGGCATCACCGTCCTGATCGACCTGGCCTACGACACCGACATCCTGCGCAACCTGCTGCACGTGCTCACCGGCACCGGCCCCGTCGGCCCCCTGACCGCCGCCCGCGCCGCCGCCGTACGGTTCCTGATCGCCCGCCCCGGCCCGGTGGAGTCCGTGACCGGCGCCGACGAGGCGAGGGCCGCGCCCGGCGTCACCGAACTGCATCTCTCGGTGGCCCCCGGCTCCACCGTCCGCTCCGTCACCAGCTCCTGGGAGCGGGCCGGACTCGTCATCGCCACCGGCGCGGACGCCGTCGAGGCGGGCCGCCGGGCGGAACACGCCCTGTCCCTGATCGACGTGCGCACCGGGGGAGGCGCGCGATGAAGCTGCCCTCCCCGAGGGAGTACATACCGGCCACCGCGGCCGGGCGCTCCTTCGCCGTCACCTCGCTGATCAACGCCATCGGCACCGGCCTGTACCTGGCCGGCTCCGCGGTGTTCTTCGTCCGCAGCGTCGGTCTGACGGCCACTCAGGTCGGCCTGGGACTCGCGGTGTCCGGCGTCGTCGGCTTCCTCACCACCGTGCCTATCGGCGCGCTCGCCGACCGGTTCGGCGCCAAACCCACCCTGGTGGTGCTCCAGTTGTGGCGGGCCGGCGGCTTCGTCGCCCTGGCCTTCGCCGAGGGCATGGTGAGCTTCACCGTGGTCTCCTGCTGCCTGGCCGCCGCGGAGGCCGCCACCCAGCCGATGACCCAGGCGGTCGCCTCCGCCACCACCGAGGGCACCGACCGCACCCGCACCATGGCGATCATCCGCACGGTGCGCAACGTCGGCTTCTCGCTGGGCGCCCTGCTGGCCGCACCCCTGCTGGCCGCCGACCGGGTCTGGACGTACCGGGGCATCGTGCTCGGCACCGCCGCGGCGTTCGTGGTGTCCGCCGCGATGCTGTCCCGGGTGCGCACCGCCACCGCGGCCACCGTGCAGAAGAAGGTCAACCCGCTCGCCGCGCTGCGCGACTTCCGCGACTGGCGGTATCTGCTGCTGACCGCCCTCAACGGGGTGCTCAACCTGCACACCACCATCCTGTCCGTCGGTCTGTCGCTGTGGGCGCTCCAGGCCACCGAGGTGTCCGCCGGGTTCCTGCCGGTGCTGATCCTGATCAACACCCTGATGTCGATCGTGCTCCAGGTGCCGATCTCCCGGCTGGTGGACCGCGAGGGCGGCGCCGAACGCGCCCTGCGACTGGGCGGGTTGGCGCTCACCGCCTGCTGTCTGGCGCTCGCCGCGGCCGGCGCCCCGTCCTCGGCGGCGGTCGCCGGGGCGGTCCTGCTCGCGGCCTGTGTGCTGCTCACCTTCGGCGAGATGTGGCAGGCCGTCGGCGGCTGGGAACTGAGCTACGACTTCGCCCCCGAGGACCGCAAGGGCGTCTACCTGTCGGTGTTCAGCCTCGGCAACACCGGCCAGCGCATCGTCGGCCCGGCGCTGATCACCGGCGGCGTCCTCGCGGCCGGCCCGGCCGGCTGGATCGCCCTCGGGGCGGTCCTCGGCCTCGCCGGGCTGCTGGTCACGCCCGTCACCCGCATGCTGCGCGGCGTCGCGCCGGCTCCCGTGGAGAAGGAGGTGGCGCCGTGAGCGCCCCCAAGGATCTGTTGGTCGTCGGCGTCGGCACGATGGGCCGCCCCTACCTGGAGGCCGCGGCCCGCCTCGGCCTGCGGGTACGCGCCGTGGAGGCCGCGGCCGGCTGGGAGAACCGGCCCGTCGATCTCGCCGAGAGCTTCTACCGGGTCGACGGCCACGAGGAGGAGGACTGGACGGCGGCCGTCGCCCGCGCCGTCGCCGACCGCGTACCGGACGGTGTGGTCTCCTTCGCCGAACCGCACGTCCTGGCCGGCGCGCTGGCACAGGAGCGGCTGGGCCTGCCCGGACCGTCGCTGCACGCCGCGGTGATCTCCCGCAACAAGGCGTTGCAGCGCGCCGTTTTCGCCGCCCACGGCGTCCCGCAGCCCGAGCACCTGCTCGTGCCGGACGTGGCCGAGGCCCGCACCTGGATGCTGGAACGGCTCCCCGTCGTGGTCAAGCCGCTCACCCGGGCCGGCAGCGAGGGCGTCGAACTCGTCCGCACCCCCGAAGAGGCCGCCGAGATCGTCGCCCGCCGCTCCGGCGAGGGCAAGGTCCTGGTCGAAGAGGCCGTCCAGGGACCGGAGTTCAGCGTGGAGGCCCTGGTCCGCGACGGCGAGGTGCTCTTCGAGAACGTCACCGCCAAGGACACCACCCCGCCGCCGTACTTCGTCGAACTCACCCACCGCTGCGCCCACCGCTTCGAGGACGACGAACTGGCCGCCCAGGTCGACGCGTTGACCCACGGCGTGCTGAACGCCATCGGCATGCGCACCGGCCTGGTCCACCTGGAGTTCAAGGTCGGCCGCAACGGACCGGCGCTCATGGAGATCGCCGTGCGCACCCCGGGCGACTATCTGCCCGACGCGGTCGGCCTCGCCTACGGCTTCGACCTGTACGAGGCCGTGATCAGGCTGGCGCTCGGACTGCCCGTCGACGAGCTGATCCGCACCGATCCGGTCTCCTGGCCCGCCACCCACTTCCCGACTGCCGCCCCCGGCACGATCACCGCGATCTCGGGCGCCGAGGAGATCCTCGCCCACCCGTCGGTCGTCCGGGTCCGGCTGCGCAAGAAGCCCGGCGACACCGTCCTGCCGCTGACGTCCTCCTCCCGGCGGATGGGCCATGTGCTCGTCGACGCGCCCTCCCCGACCGAACGCGAGGACGCGCTGAAGCACGTACGGGAAACCCTGAACATCACCACCGAGCAGCACTGAGCCCCGAGGTATCCGATGACCAACCCACTGGCCGCGGGGGTGGCCGCCTCCTTCGAGGACATGGTCGGCAACACCCCACTGCTGCACCTGCGCCCGGACGGCGTCCCACCGGACGTGACCGTGCTGGCCAAGCTGGAGGCGGCGAACCCGCTGTCCAGCGTCAAGGACCGCCCCGCGTTATACATGGTCCGGGCCGCGGAGGCATCCGGCGAACTGGTGCCCGGCGCCACCGTCATCGAGTCCACCTCCGGCAACACCGGTATCGCGCTGGCCGCCCTGGCCGCCGCCCGCCGCCACCCGTGCGTGATCGTGCTTCCCCGGAACGCCTCCGAGGAACGGGTCAGGACCCTGCGGATGCTCGGCGCCGACGTCGAGTTCACCGACCCGGAACTGGGCTTCGCCGGCTGCGTCGAACGCGCCGAGAAGCTGCACACCGAGATCGACGGCTCCTGGTACGCCCGGCAGCACGAGAACCCGGCCAACGTCCTGGCCCACTACGAGACCACCGGCCCGGAGATCTGGCGCGACACCGGCGGACGGGTCGACGTGCTGGTCTGCGGGGTCGGCACCGGCGGCACGCTCACCGGCATCGCCCACTTCCTGCGCGAGCGCAACCCCGCGCTGCGCGTCGTCGCCGTCGAGCCGGAGGGCTCCCCGCTGCTGTCCGGCGGCCCGCCGGGCCCGCACCGCATACCCGGCCTGAACGGCGGCTTCCTCAGCCCCGTCACCGATGTCGACTGCATCGACGAGGTCGTCGTGGTCTCCGACGAGGACGCCGCCGCCGCGACCCGGGCGCTGGCCGCCGGCAGCGGCCTGCTGGTCGGCGTCTCCTCCGGCGCCGCCGTCCACGCCTGCCGGGAACTGACCCGCCGTCACGACCTGTCCGGGGCGACCGTCGTCACCGTCCTCCCCGACAGCGGCGAACGCTATCTGAGCTGGTGGCCCGCGGAGGAGCAGCGGTGAGATTCAGCGAACTGCACCGCAACCTCAAGCTGCGCATCGGCGTCGGCTTCTTCCAGCGGTTCTTCGACATCATGCTCGTCCCGCTGATGGTCATCCACTTCTCGCGCCTCTACGACGCGGCCACCGCCGGCCTGATGACCCTGGTCGTGGCGGTGGCGACCGTCGGCTGCAACCTCGTCGGCGGGCATCTGTCCGACGTGTACGGCCGCCGCAGGGTGCTGATGGCCGGAGAGGCCGGCGTCTTCCTCTCGTACATCGGCCTCGCCCTGGTCAACTCGCCGCTGGTGCACTCCGGTCCGGCGACCTACGTGCTCTACCTGTGCGCCGCCTGCATGGCGGGCGTCGCACTGCCCGCCAACGAGGCGATGATCGTGGACGTCTCCACCCCGGAGAGCCGCACCGCCGTCTACACGATCAACTACTGGGTGATCAACGTCGCCTTCATGCTCGGCTCCCTGGTCGGCGGCTTCTTCTACGAGGGCTACTTCCTCCACCTGCTGACCGCGGCCGCGATCGCCACCGGGGGGATCTTCCTGGTGACCTTCCTGGCGCTGTCCGAGACCGCGCCGTCCGAGGCCGCGCTGAACCCCCGCGGCGTGAAGCCCGCCCTCCAGGGCTATCTCGCGGTGGCCCGCGACCGGGTGTTCCTGCGGCTCGTCCTGGCGGCCCTGCTGGTCTGGTCCGTGGAGGTCCAGATCTCCTCCTACCTCGCGGTCCGGCTCGCCTCCGACTTCCCCGAGCAGCGGCTGCTCTCGCTGGGCTCCTGGCAGGTGACCGTCGACGGCGTCAACGTGCTGGGCATCCTGCGGGCCACCAACACCCTGCTCGTCGTGGTCTGCGGCCTGTGGGTGGGCAAGCTGCTCGGCCGCCTCGACGAACGCTCGCGCCTGGTGGCCGGAGTGGTGATCTTCACCGCCGGCTACATGGCGTGGGCGCTCGGCGCCAACGCCTGGCTGATGATCGCGGCGGCCGTCGTGGTCACGCTGGGGGAGCTGATGAACCAGCCCGTCAACCAGACCCTCGTGGCCGCCCTGGTGCCGGCCGACTCCCGCACCAAGTACATGGCCGCCTACGGACTGCACGTGCGGCTCGGCTACATGGTCGGCTCCCTGTCGGTGATCCTCGGCGCGGTCGTCGACTCCTGGGTCATGGCCCTGCTCTACGCGGCCTTCGGAGCGGCCGCGATCCAGTTGTACCGGGGCCTGTTCCGCATCCAGGACGCCCGTGCCGCGACCGAGGAACCCAAGGCCGAGGCCGACGCATGACCCCCGCACCCGCCACGAAAGGGAGGGCCGTCCGTGACTGAGCACACGGCACCCGCGAACAACCGGCTGCTGATGGTGCAGCCGTACACGCAGTTCGTCGAGAAGGCGGTCGCCCTCGGCTTCGAGGTCTGGTCGATCTGGGACCGGACACTCCAGCCGGCCTCCTATCTGCAAGGCGTCGAGAAGGTCTCCAAGGAGATGCTGTGGACGGACTTCTCGGACGAGGCCGCGCTGCGCCGCCTGGTCCGGGAGACCGCCCTCGCCCACGACGTCGGCACCCTGCTGCACCTGGGCGAGGAGGCCACCATGGTCGCCGTCGCCGAGGAGGCCGAGGCCCTCGGCCTCGCCCTCAACCCGCCGGAGGCGCTCCGGCGCCTCAACGACAAGGCGGTGCTGCGCGAACTGCTCGCCGGGCACGGCCTGTCCCCGGTGCGCACCGCCCTCGCCGCCACCCCCGACGCCGTGGACGCCGTCCTGGCCGGCTTCGGACTGCCCGCCGTGGTCAAGCCGACCCGGCTCCAGGGCAGCACCGCGGTACGGCTGGTGACCGGCCCCGACGACCTCGACGCCTGGCGGCGGGAACTGACCGGCCACGGCTACGACGGCCCCGTGCTGGTCGAGGAGTACCTGCGGGGACCGGAGTTCAGCGTCGAGACGCTCACCCACGACGGCCGCCACCTCGTCGTCGGCATCACCGCCAAGCGCAAGACGCCCGCCCCGGCGTTCGTGGAGACCGGCCACGTCTTCCCCGCACCGCTGCCGGAGGCCGACGCCGCGGCGATCGGCGACCTGGTCACCGCGGTGCTGGACGCGTCCGGCTACCGCTTCGGCCCCGCGCACACCGAGGTCATCCTCACCGCCGACGGCCCCCGCGTCGTGGAGTCGCAGGCCCGGCTCGGCGGCGACCGCATCCCCGCGCTCATCCGGCTCGCCACCGGCTTCGACATCGAGGGCGCGATCTTCGACCTGCTGGTCGGCGGCACCGCCGAACCCACCCCGGCCCGGCGGACGGCGGCCATCTCGTTCTTCGCCCTCCCGCCGGGCCGGATCACCCGTCTGGAGGGCCTCGCCGAGATCGACGCGCTCCCGCACGTGCACGGCGTCCGCTTCCCCTTCACCGAGGGCGACGTCCTGCCCGAGACCCGGCACTCCGGCTCCCGGCACGGCCATGTGATCGTGACCGGCGGCACCGCCGAGGAGGCCGAACGCCTGGCCGCCGAGACGAAGGCACGGCTGCGGGTGGAGACCGGCTCCGCCGTCCTGAACGCCGTGCACACCACGCCCGCCGCCCCGCTGCGCCCCGAGCGGACCCTGCTGCTGATCGGGCACCAGACCGAGCCGGTGCGGATCGCCAAGGAACTGGGCCTGGACGTCGTCCTCATCCAGCACAAGGAGAAGTTCCAGCCCGAGCAGGCCGCACTCGCCGACGTCACCCTGATCGCCGACTACACCGACTGGTCGGTGCTGGAGCCGCTCGCCCGGGCCGCCCACACGATCTGGAACTTCTCCGCCGCGCTGTCCCTCACCGAACCCGGACTCGAACCCGCCGGCCGGATCAACGACCTGTTCGGCCTCGGCGGCACCGGCCACGAGCCGGCCCGGCTGCTCCGCGACAAGCTCGCCATGCGCCGCCACCTCGCCGCCGTCGGCGCCCCCACGGTCGCCGCCGAACCGCTCACCGACCGGGAGAGCCTCGCCGCGTTCGGCGCCGCCCACGGCTACCCGTTCGTCGTCAAACCCGTGGACCTGACCGCCGGGTACGCGCTGTTCCGGGTCACCGGCCCACAGGACGTCGACGGTGTGTGGGAGCGCATCGGCGAGGCCCGCCGCACCGGCATGGACCGCGGCTCCACGATGTACGCGGTCACCGAGTTCCTGATGGAGCAGTACATCGACGGCCCCGAGTACAGCATCGAGGGCTTCAGCTTCGCCGGACGGCACACCGTCGTCGCCATCACCGAGAAGCTCACCGACGGCGGCCACTTCGTGGAGCTGGGCCACGCCCAGCCGGCCCGGCTCGATCCGGCGGACGAGGAGCGGATCGTCGCCGCCGTCGGCGAGTTCCTCGACGCGATCGGCGTCACCGACGGCCCCAGCCACACCGAGCTGCGGCTCAGCTCGCGCGGCCCCCTGATCATCGAGGGCCACAACCGGCTGGGCGGCGACCACATCCCCGAACTGGTCAAGGCGGCGTACGGCGTCGACCTCACCCGCTACGCCCTCGCCTGGCCGTTCGGCCTGGTGGAGCCGCTGACCGAGCGCCCGAAGCCGGTCGCGGCGGGCTGCGTGCGCGGCATCCTCGGCCGGCCCGGCCGGGTCACCGCGATCACCGGCGCGGACGAACTGCGCGCCCACCCGTCGGTCCTCGCCCTCGACCTGGCGGCCAGGACCGGTTCGGTGATCCGGCCGATCCAGGACAACTGGGACCGGCTCGGCCTGCTGGCCGTCACCGCCCCCGACACCGACACCGCCGTCGCGCTCTGCGAGGAACTGCTCGACACCGTGCTGACCGTGTCGATCGAGGACGAGGTGCGATGACCCTCGTCGTCCTGGACCCGGACGGCCGCCACGCGGCCGAGTGTCCCGGCTGGCTCGCCGACGCCGAGGACGAACTGCACCTGATCACCGGCCGGGCGGGCCTCCACCCGGGCTTCGCCCGCGTGACGGTCGTGGAACGCTACGACCGCGGCACCGCCGCCGAGCTGGCCGTGCTGGACACCGCCGCGCGCACACCGGTGCGTGCCGTGATCGCGCTCGCACCGGTGGACCAGGTGCGGGCGGCGGGCCTGCGCGAGCGGCTCGGCCTGCCCGGCCAGTCCCGTGAGGCCGCGCTGACCCTCGCCGACTCGGTGGCCGCGCACACGCTGCTGACCCGGGCCGGGATCCCCACCACCCCCCGGGCGGAGGTGCGCCGGGTCGCCGACCTGTACTGGTGGGCCCACCGGTGGGGCTACCCGCTGGCGGTCCGGCCGCGCCGGGGCACGGTCCGGCCGGTGATCGCCGAACTGCCCGACGAGGCCGCGCTGCGCGCCGCGGTCGCGGCAGGACTGTCGCCCGCCGACCCGGCACTCGTACCGAGCCTGACCGTCGAACCGGCCGTGACCGGCGAGGTGCGGCGCGAGGAGGGCCTGCCGCTCGACGGCGTACTGCCCGCCGACCCCGGACACCCGTACGCGGTGGACACCGTCCGCGGCCCGGACGGCGGACGGCTGGTGCACGCGGTGCGCTACGACCCCGGGGCCCGCCCCGCGCGCGAACTGGTGCGCGCCCAGGCCGGCATCGGCGCGCGGTTCCCGGAGGTGGTCTGAGATGGCCGTACTCGTCCTGCACCACCGGGGCTCGCTCGCGGGCACCCCGTACCACGAATGGCTCGCGGACTACGAGGGCGATCTGCTGCTGATCGCCTCGCGCGAGCATCTGGCGCTGGTGTCGGAGCAGTTGCCGACCGAGGGCGGCGCCTACCGGCGGACCGCCGCCGTGGACGCGTACGAGACCGGCGGCGACCTGGAGTCCCTCGCCCTGGAGTGGGCGCGCGAGCACCGGGTCGCCCATCTCGTCGCCTGCCAGGAGCGCGACCTGGAGCGGGCGGCCGAGCTGCGCGACGTGCTCGGGCTGCCTGGGCAGCGGATGGACACCGTGCTTCCCTACCGGGACAAGGCGCTGATGAAGCGCCGGGTCGCGGCCGCGGGCCTCGCGGTCGCCCCGTACCTGGAGGTGGAGAGCGCCGCCGAGCTGATCGGCTTCGCCGAACGGCACGGCTTCCCGCTGGTGCTCAAGCCGGTGGACAGCGCCGGCTCGGTCGGCCTGCGCATCCTGGAGTCCCGCGAGGAACTGGACGCGCACCTGGCCGACGGCCTCGACCTGTACGGACCGCATCTGCCGAACCTCCTCGCCGAGGCGTTCGTGCCGGGCCGGATGTGCCATGTGGACGGGCTGGTCGTGGACGGCCGCACGGTGTTCGCCTGGCCCTCGCAGTACCAGTACACGCTGGCCTCGTACCGCACCGACACCGGCGGCCGGCTGGACCTGACCCTGGACACGGACGATCCGCTGACCGGCCGGCTGCTGGAGTTCACCGACCGGGCCCTGGCGGCGCTCGGCGGGCCGGAGAACTTCGCCTTCCACGCGGAGATCTTCCACACGCCCGACGACGAACTGGTGCTGTGCGAGATCGCCTGCCGCACCGGCGGCGCCGCGATCCGCGACATCGTCCGCCTGATGTTCGGGGTGGACCCCAGCGAGGCATGGGTCCGGGCCCAGCTCGGTCTGCCGCTGCCCGAGTGGCTCGGCGCGGAGAAGCGCACGCCGCGGCGGATGGTGGGACAGCTCGTGCTGATGAAGCGTCCCGGCCGGGTGGTGCGGATCGCGGAGGAGCCGCCGGACTTTCCCTGGGTCGAGAAGTACCAGGTGTTCGTCGGACCGGGCCAGACGATGGGGGAGGCCGCGTTCTCCGCCGACTTCCTGCTCACCGCGCTGGTCTCGGGGGCGGACCGGGCGGAGTGCGAGGCGCGGCTGCGGCTTCTGGAGGGGTGGTTCCTGGAGGAACTGGTGCTGGAGCCGGGGGACGGGGAGGGCTGAGCCGTCGCCCGGTCGCCGGGTCGCCGGGTTGCTCGGTGTGGTGGCCCGGTCGTTTCCGGATGCCGCCGGGAAGCTGCGGCCCGGCCGGCACTGGACGCCGGCCGGGCCGCACCCGTGTTCCCATCGGGTCAGGAGGGAACGGGGCCGTTCTCCGGGGTGATGGCCGCGGCGTTCTCCCGGGCGACCGCGACGCCGTCCCGGGCGACCGCAGCGCTCTCCCGGGTGATAGCAGCGTGTTCCCGGGTGGCGGCGGCTTTGCCCTGAAGGCCCATCAGATAGCCCAACTGGAGCCGGTGCTCGGCGCCGTGCTCCTCCTTGAGCCGGGCGACGTGCGCCTGGAGGGACCGCAGACTCAGACCGAGCCGCCGGGCTATCTCCTTGTCCGATCTGCCTTCGATGAGCAGTTTCTGAATCGAACCGCGGATCGCCGGAATGACCTCGGGCGCCGCGTCCGCCGCCCGTACCGGGAGAAAGGGATACGACTCGGCCCGGTCCCAGGCGCGCTCGAAGATGTCGGCCAGAAAGTGCACCACCGCCGGGTGCGTGATCAGCACGGCCGACGTACGCGCCGCATTCGCGGGAATCAATGCGGCGCGCCGGTCGACGATGATCATACGGTCGAAGAACTCCGCCAGCGTACGTACTTGAGCGCCGTACGAAGTGACCGCGCGGACGTATTCCTTCGTGGGTTCGTCGAATCGCGTGCTGTGCTGGTAGAGCGTCCGCATGGAAACGCCGGCCGCGATACGGTCGCGCACCGCGCTCAGCGCCTCGGCCAGCACCGCGCTCGGCCGTGGCCCGTCGGGCTGGGCGGTGAGGATCTCGGACGTGACGCTGCCGAGCAGATCCTCGATCGCGTCGTTGATCTCGGGCAGCCCGTCGATTGTCTCGAAACCGACCCCACGTGCGGGAACCGTCGGTTCGGGTAGCCGCACGGTCGCCGCCGACGCGCGGCCGGCCCTGAGCGAGACTGCCCGGGACAGGTCTCCCAGGGCCTCGCCGACCCGGACCAGCGCCTCGCGGCAGGCGGGGTCGTCCGGTGGCAGGGTGATGGCCAGAGTGCCGTCCTTGGTGTCGGCGGCGGATAACGCTACTAAGCCCATGGTGTCGGATTTATTCCAATGTATTCGCATTTGCATCCTTCGTTTCGCCGAAGTGCGCGTAACCGAAGTATCGGCGATCTTGTCCGGTCAGTCGAGGGGGACGCATAGTTGCTGTGAGGGGGCGCTGAGGTCGGTCGGGCCGCGTTAATCCGCCATTCACAATCGGCACGCCAGGTCTACTGCTGGAAGCGCAATCGCCGTTGAATCACGGCGAATCAACAGGGGGAAATTCGATGACGCTTCGTGAAATGCACCGCACTGCACATAGGGTCTCCGCTCAGGCCGGACCCGAGCGATTCGGCATCAACCACTCCGACGACGGCAAGGACGTGGGCTGGAACGCCGTTCCCGCCGTCGCCGGATGATCTGATCCACTTCTGCCCGACCGCCCTCGCCCCCTCCACTCGCACCACTGCCTCACCGCAACTTCCCGAACTGAAGGACGAGTTCGGCATCGGGACACCCTTCGGCTCGGGAATCCCGCGGCCGCCCCGTGCCGGACGAACCCGCCGGGGCAGCGCGAGAGCCGCGCCGGCCCGCGGCGGACGAAGGGGCGATACCTCATGAACCCGAACCACACCTCGGCCGTGCCCGGCCCGACGGGCACCTCGGCTGTGCCTGGCTCGGCTGCGCCTGGCGCGCCGGGCATGTCCGCCGTGCCCGGTCGGCCCGGGACCTCGGCCGCGTCCGGTCCACCCGGCAGTTTGGCTGTACCCGGCGCGCCTGGCAGCTTGGCTGTGCCCGGTCCGCCGGGTACCTCGGCCGTATCCGGCGCGCCTGGCACCTTGGCTGTACCCGGCCCGCCCGGCACGTCCACTGAGCCTAGCCCGCCCGGTATTTCGACCGCGGTGGCTGTGCCTGGCGCGCCCGGCACGTCCGCCGTGTCCGGTCGGCCCGATACCTCGGTTGTACCCGGCCCGCCTGGCACGTCCGCCGTGCCCGGCCGGCCCGGGACTTCGGCCGTGTCCGGCCCGCCGGGTACCTCGGCTGTACCCAGCCCGCCCAGCCCGCCCAGCCCGCCCAGCCCGCCCAGCCCGCCCAGCCCGCCCGGCGCGTCCACCGCGCCTAGCCCGCCCGGCATTTCGACCGCGTCCGGACAACCCGCCACCGCTGCCGCATCCGCACCGCCCGCCACCACCGCCGTATCCACACCGCCCGCCACCACCGCTGTATCCGCACCGCCCGGCACCTCCGTCGCGCCCGCGCCGCCCGGCCCCTCCGCCGTATCCGGACCGCCCGCCGCGCAGCAACCCGACTGGCCGGACCCCGGAGCGTTGCGTGCGGTCGCGGACGAACTCACCGTCCTCCCCGCGCTCGTGGCGGCCAAGGAGTGCGACCGCCTGCGAGAGCAACTGGCGGCGGTCGCCCGCGGCGAGGCGTTCCTGCTCCAGGGCGGCGACTGCGCCGAGAGCCTCGCCGAGGCCGGCCCGGACACCACCGCGGCCAAGTACCGCACCCTGAACCTCATGGCCGCCGTCATCTCCGAGGCGGCCGGACTCCCCGTGATCCGGCTGGGCCGCATCGCGGGCCAGTACGCCAAGCCACGGTCCAGCCCGACCGAGATCCGTGACGGCGTCGAACTCCCCTCCTACCGGGGGGACATGGTCAACGGCCCGGCGTTCACCACCGCCGCCCGCACCCCGGACCCGGACCGTCTGCGACGCGTCTACCACGCGTCCGCACGGACCCTCGGCCACCTGAACACGCTCACCGCCGCCGACGGGGCCGAGTTCTGGACCAGCCACGAGGCCCTGGTCCTGGAGTACGAGCACGCGCTCTCCCGCACCACCCCGGCGGGCCGCTACGCCCTTTCCGGCCACCTCCTCTGGATCGGCGAGCGCACCCGCCGCCCGGACGGCGCACACATCGCCTTCGCCGCAAGCGTGCGCAACCCGATCGCCGTCAAGCTAGGCCCGTCCAGCACCCCGGACGACGCACTGCGCCTGATCGACCTGCTCGACCCGGACCGCGAACCGGGGCGGCTGACCTTCATCAGCAGGATGGGAGCCGGCGCCGTCCGGGACACACTGCCGGACCTGGTGTCCAAGGTCACGGCGTCAGGCGCCGAGGTCGCCTGGATCTGCGATCCCGTGCACGGCAACACCGTGTCCTCGCCGACGGGCCACAAAACCCGCAGACTGGACGACGTGCTCAACGAGATCGAGGGCTTCCTGGAGGTCCACCGGTCCCTGGGGACCCACCCCGGCGGCGTCCACCTCGAACTGACGGGAGATCATGTCACCGAATGCGTGGGCGGCACCTATGAGATCCGTTTCGAGGATCTGCCGACCCGCTACGAGACCGTCTGCGACCCCCGGCTGAACCTCGGCCAGTCCCTGGACGTCGCGTTCGAACTCGCGGCCATGTACGCATCCTCCCCGGTCACCGACCGCGGGACCACCTGGGCGACGGCGTGACTCTGCCACCCGTCCCCCACGACCACGAAGAGGAGACCGCCTGATGGTGGCGACCCGTGCCGGGGAGTTCCTGGCACGTCACGACCGGACCGAACCCGGCGACCCGCTGGTCATCCCCAATGTCTGGGACGCGGTCAGCGCACGGGCGTTCGCGGAGGCCGGCTTCCCCGCCCTGGCGACCTCCAGCGCGGCGGTCGCCGCCGTGCTCGGCTACGACGACGGCGAGGACACCCCGGCCGACGAGATGTTCGCCGCGATCGGCCGGATCGTCCGCTCCGTCGACGTACCGGTGACGGCGGACATCGAGGCCGGCTACGGCCTCGCCCCCGCCGAGATCGTCGAGCGGCTGCTCGCGGCGGGCGCCGTCGGCTGCAACCTGGAGGACTCCACCGCCGGACGGCTCAAGGACGCCGAACAGCACGCGGAATGGCTCTCCGAGGTCAGCGTCGCGGCCGGCGACCGGCTGGTGCTGAACGCCCGCGTCGACACGTTCCTGTTCGGCGACCGCTCGGCCGAGACGGCGGTCAAACGCGCCTGCCTGTACATCGACGCCGGCGCGGACGTCGTCTACCCGATCCTGGCCCCCGAGGAACTGCTCCCCGACCTGGCCAACGGCGTCAGCAAACCGCTGAACGCCCTCTACCGCCCCGGCAACGCCTCACCCAGCCGGCTCGGCTCCCTCGGCGCCGCCCGCGTCACCTTCGGCGGCGGCCTGCACCAGCAGGCCGCCACCGACGTCACCGACCTGGCCCAGAAGATCGGCCAGGCGTACGGCTCCAGGTAGTGGTGCTCGGGCGGTGACGACTACTTGACGGCCCTACTTGGTGGCCATCAACAGATACTCGTGAGACCGATTGGTCAACATGGGGTCGTCACCGCCCGTAGGCCGGTCGTACAGATGAATCCGCTCGTCGCCCAGCGTGAGGTGACGCCCCAGCACCCGCGCCGCGTCCCAGGCCAGCGGGACGAACCGGCTGGCGATCCGCCGGTTCTGCACCGCGATCACGGCCCGCGCCCCCGGCCGCATGGTCTCCGCGATCGCGCCGAACGCCTCGTCCAGCGCGCCGAGATAGTCGTCGTAGTCGCGCAAGGCGTAGAACTGAGCCCCGTCGGTGGCATCAGTATTCAAATTGGTCCCGAAGTACGGCAGGTCGCACAGCACCAGGTCGACGGAGCCTGCCTCCAGCGGAGGCTTCCGGGCGTCCCCGCAGATCATCTCCTGCCCCGGATACCCGGCCAGCCGCCTCCGGGCGTCCTCGGCCCGCTCCTCGTTCACCTCGATCCCGAACCCCCGCCGCCCCTCCACGGAAGCCGCCACCAAGGTGGTCCCCCACCCCGCGAACGGATCAAAAACCAGCTCCCCGGGCTCACTCAACTCCCGGATCAACGGCCGTAACTGACTGACCAGCCCCGCCTGCCCAGCCGCCTCGGGAAGCGCATGCTCAACATCCTCGCCCCCGAGCACAAGCCAACTACCAACCCCCACGACCAATCACGCATCCCCTCATATCCCGGCAGCGGCCAACTCACCACTACACAACGGAAATCCCATGCTACTCAGCGGGAACATCCGTGCGCCTGATCTTCAAAAACCGACGTCCGACCACTGGGCCGCGCCCACAGCACAGAGTGGTGAGTTTCTCGGCTCGGAGCACACGCACGAACGCGGGCCCACCGACGCAACCAGGCGACTCGGCCCCTCTCTGTTCCGAAGCGGCGAAGGCGCCGTCCGGTATGGCGTTGTCGCAGCTCAGTGGTGGTGCCCGCATAGCCCACGGGGGCGGTCGTGTGCGAGACTCCGCGTCACATCGGCGGTGACGGAGGCATGACGTATGCGTGGGGTGGCGGCGGCCGTGGCCGCGATGGCCGTGACGGCGGCACTGACGGGCTGTGGTGGTGGGGGCGACAAAGGCGATGCAGCGGGCGAAGGCGCCCCGGCGAGTGCGCCGCGGCCGGAAAGACGGTCAAGCCCGAGCTGACCGTAGGCGCTGTGCGTAGCGACTTCCGCGAAGCCGTTTCCGCTGCGGGGACGGGACGGCTTCAATTCGTCGACATGGGGGAGTCAGTTCACCCATGTCGTGTGTACGGGATGTCGCAGGCCGAGGACTCGTTGGAGCCGAAGGCCGTCGAGCCGATACGCAACACGCTGAAGGAACAGGGCTGGCAGGAGACGGGGGAGCTGTCGGTCGAGGAGCCCGACGCCTTCGGCTGGGTCCTGAAGAAGAACCAATGGGAGCTGTACCTGGCCGCGGGCGATACCCCCGAGGGATCCTGGATCATCTTCGACGCCAACGGAGAGGCATGCGGCGTCCCCCTCCCCTCACACCCCCCAGCCTCAGAAACGGCCCCACCAGAGCGCCCCACACCACCCGTCTTGCGCTGAACACCGCGCCGTTCCGCCGTATCTGGCCCGTCGTACGGCGGGGCCCACAGCCGGGCCACGGGTGCTACGTCAGAGCTTGAAAATCCCGCCAGGTCCATCCAGCCGATACGGGGCGGGCGCGTGGCACGTCCGGAGCAAGCATGGGCGTTGTCAGACGCCGAAATGCGCGCGTGGCCTCCCCATGACCGACCCACCTATGAGGAGTGGGACGCCGCTCTAGATTCCGAACGTTTGGACTCCCTGGGCCGTGCCCAGGAGAACTGCAGCTCCGGGCGGCCCACACCTTCTACGCGAAGACCCCGGTCTCAGCGTTTCCGCTGGTGACGGGGTCTTCAGGCACTCCAAGCAGGGTGCCCCCGGCAGGATTCAGACCTGCGCACACGGCTCCGGAGCCCAGGTGAGAGCGAGGAGCCCTGGGGGCTCTGACCTGCGGGGGAGCGGCTTCAGAGGATGCCTCAGGTGAAGATCATTACGCCCCTATTACGTGGGCGCCCTGTCCGGCCGTGGGACTGCGCCGTATGGTCGGAGACATGATCTCGGGCAGCGGCGGGGAAGTGCACGGCGGCGGTACGGAGTTCACGGCGGAGGGGATGGAAGTGGTCCTCCGTGAGGCGTGCGAGGTGGCCAGCCTGGACTCGACCGGGGCAGAGCTGCTGCGCCTGGGATCCAACGCTGTCTACCGACTGGCGTCCTTACCGGTCATCGTCCGCATCGCGCGTGACCGGGCCGTTCTCGCCGAGATGGAACGCGCTGTGGGCGTTGCCCGTTGGCTGGAGACGGTCAGCTTCCCGGCGACGCGAGTCCTGGCCGGCGTCGCTCAGCCCATCGCCGTGCGCGGACTGGTGGTGACCTTCTGGGAGAGCGTCCAGGAGCGCGAGGAGTATGCGACGATCGGCGAGCTGGCCGACCTGCTCCGCCAATTCCACTGGCTCGAAGAACCCGAGTCGCTGCGCCTCCCATACTTCGACCCCCTAGCCAAGCTGTCAGCCTCGCTGGACGGTCTGAACGATGTTTCCGAGGAAGATCGGTCCTTCCTCGAGGAGCGGGCGGCCAAGCTTGCGAAGGAGTACGACCGACTTGACTTCGTCCTTCCCTTCGGCCTGATCCATGGGGACGCCAACATCGGGAACGTCCTCCGTCACCGGGATGGCCATGCGGTCCTCATCGACCTCGACGGGCTCGCCCTCGCCCCGCGCGAGTGGGACCTGATCCTGACCGCGATCTACTACGACCGGTACGGCTGGCACACGAAGGCGCAGTACGCCGAATTCGTTCACCGGTACGGCTTCGACCTCATGAACTGGCCCGGATACGAGACCTTGGCCGACCTGCGAGAGCTGATGATGGTCGCGTGGATCGGCCACCAGGTGGGCACGAGTGACCGATTTGCCGCGGAGTTCGCGCGACGCATGCGGTCTCTGCGAACGGGCGAAGGCCGCGACACTTGGGGGGCTTTCTAGCGGTTCCTAGTGGCAGACGGTGATCCGAGTGCGTACGCGGCGTACTGCCCTGAAGCTGACCGGCTTTGCCGTCACAGGCTAAGGAAGCGCTGGGTATCTATGAGCAGGGGAAGGGGTCCCTGGCGACGGGGGACGCACCAGGGAACCGCCCCTGATCAGCGCTTGCGCCTCACCTCGTCCTTAGAAGACGTTTCACTTGGTGAGTCGGCGGTGGTTGATGAGGCTGGTGGCGAT
>NZ_JAANNX010000280.1:0-500 GCF_013363615.1 Streptomyces sp. CAI-85
AGCTTGATGTCGTTGCGCTGCTTCAGCCGACGGCACTTCGCGCGGATCTCCATCATCGACAGGTTCGGCGAGTCGTCGATGAAGAGCGGCGCCGAGGACACCTCGGGCATCCGGCGGGCCAGACGCGTCCAGTCCTCGTCCGTCATGGTGCCGGACCGCATGTGGTGCAGGGCGACACGGGCCTCGGCGGACAGCAGACGCATCGCGATCTCGTTGCGGCCCATTTCCAGGGAGAAGATGACGCTCGGCAGGTTGTGCTTGATCGACGCCGCGCGCGCGAAGTCCAGCGCCAGAGTCGACTTGCCCATCGCGGGACGCGCGGCGATGACGATCATCTGGCCCGGGTGCAGACCGTTGGTCAGCGAGTCGAGGTCGGTGAAGCCCGTCGGCACACCGGTCATCTCACCGCTGCGCGACCCGATCGCCTCGATCTCGTCGAGCGCGCCCTCCATGATGTCGCCGAGCGGGAGGTAGTCCTCGCTGGTGCGCTGCTCGGTGAC
>NZ_JAANNX010000030.1:0-71112 GCF_013363615.1 Streptomyces sp. CAI-85
AGCAGGGCCTCATGACCTCCATCAAGGAGGGCGGCAAGATGTCGGACGACACCCTGACCGCCGTCGCCGACGCGATCGCCGAGTTCAAGAAGCAGTTCGAGACCGCGGACGGCAAGCTTCTCGGCGAGGACGCCCCGTCCGCCGCCAAGTGACGTAAGGAAGGGACCTGACTCATGGGAGCCCAGCTCCGGGTCTACAAGCGTCGCATCCGATCCGTCACCGCGACCAAGAAGATCACCAAGGCGATGGAGATGATCGCCGCCTCGCGTGTCGTCAAGGCGCAGCGCAAGGTGGCGGCCTCCACGCCCTACGCGGCCGAGCTGACGCGCGCGGTCACGGCGGTCGGCACCGGCTCGAACACGCAGCACCCGCTGACCACGCAGGCCGACACGGTCGTGCGGTCCGCGGTGCTGCTGCTGACCAGCGACCGCGGTCTCGCCGGCGCCTTCAACGCCAACGCCATCAAGGCCGCGGAGCAGTTGACGGAGCGCCTCGAGTCCGAGGGCAAGCAGGTCGACACGTACATCGTCGGCCGGCGTGGTCTCGCGCACTACAACTTCCGTGAGCGCAAGGTCGCGGAGTCGTGGTCGGGCTTCACGGACGAGCCGACGTACGCGGACGCCAAGAAGGTCGCGGCCCCGCTGATCGAGGCCATCGAGAAGGACACGGCGGACGGCGGGGTGGACGAGATCCACATCGTCTTCACCGAGTTCGTGTCGATGATGACGCAGTCGGCGCTCGACGACCGCCTGCTGCCGCTCAGCCTCGACGAGGTGGTCGAGGAGTCGACGACGAAGGGCGAGATCCTTCCGCTGTTCGACTTCGAGCCCTCGGCGGAGGACGTCCTCGACGCCCTGCTGCCGCGCTATGTGGAGAGCCGCGTCTACAACGCGCTTCTCCAGTCGGCAGCCTCGAAGCACGCCGCCACGCGGCGCGCGATGAAGTCGGCGACCGACAACGCCGGAGAGCTGATCGAGACGCTCTCCCGCCTTGCCAACGCGGCCCGCCAGGCCGAAATCACCCAGGAAATCAGCGAGATCGTCGGTGGCTCCGCAGCCCTGGCCGACGCGACCGCGGGGAGTGACAGGTAATGACGACGACAGTTGAGACGGCCGTTGCCACGGGCCGCGTCGCCCGGGTCATCGGCCCGGTCGTCGACGTGGAATTCCCCGTCGACGCCATGCCGGAGATCTACAACGCCCTTCACGTCGAGGTGGCCGACCCGGCCCAGGACGGCGCGAAGAAGACGCTGACCCTGGAGGTCGCCCAGCACCTGGGTGACGGCCTGGTCCGCACCATCTCCATGCAGCCCACCGACGGTCTGGTCCGCCAGGCCCCGGTCACCGACACCGGCACGGGCATCACCGTCCCGGTCGGCGACTTCACCAAGGGCAAGGTGTTCAACACCCTTGGTGAGGTGCTGAACGTCGACGAGAAGTACACGGGCGAGCGCTGGTCCATCCACCGCAAGGCCCCGAACTTCGACGAGCTCGAGTCGAAGACCGAGATGTTCGAGACCGGCGTCAAGGTCATCGACCTGCTGACCCCGTACGTCAAGGGCGGCAAGATCGGTCTGTTCGGCGGTGCCGGCGTCGGCAAGACGGTGCTCATCCAGGAGATGATCTACCGCGTCGCCAACAACCACGACGGTGTCTCCGTGTTCGCCGGTGTCGGTGAGCGCACCCGTGAGGGCAACGACCTCATCGAGGAGATGGCCGAGTCGGGCGTCATCGACAAGACCGCCCTGGTCTTCGGTCAGATGGACGAGCCCCCGGGCACCCGTCTGCGCGTGGCCCTGGCCGGTCTGACCATGGCGGAGTACTTCCGCGATGTGCAGAAGCAGGACGTGCTGTTCTTCATCGACAACATCTTCCGCTTCACGCAGGCCGGTTCCGAGGTCTCGACCCTGCTCGGCCGGATGCCCTCCGCGGTGGGCTACCAGCCGAACCTGGCCGACGAGATGGGTCTCCTCCAGGAGCGCATCACCTCGACCCGCGGTCACTCGATCACCTCGATGCAGGCGATCTACGTCCCCGCGGACGACCTGACCGACCCGGCCCCGGCCACCACCTTCGCCCACCTCGACGCGACGACGGTGCTCTCCCGTCCGATCTCCGAGAAGGGCATCTACCCGGCCGTGGACCCGCTGGACTCCACGTCCCGGATCCTGGACCCCCGCTACATCGCGGCGGACCACTACAACACGGCGATGCGCGTCAAGACGGTCCTCCAGAAGTACAAGGACCTTCAGGACATCATCGCGATCCTCGGTATCGACGAGCTGGGCGAGGAGGACAAGCTCACCGTCCACCGTGCCCGTCGCGTCGAGCGCTTCCTGTCCCAGAACACCCACGTCGCCAAGCAGTTCACCGGCGTCGACGGGTCGGACGTGCCGCTGGACGAGTCGATCGCCGCGTTCAACGCGATCATCGACGGCGAGTACGACCACTTCCCGGAGCAGGCGTTCTTCCTGTGCGGTGGCATCGAGGACCTGAAGGCCAACGCCAAGGAGCTGGGCGTCTCCTGATCTCGGAACTCTCCGAGTTCGTGTGTGAGGGGGCGGGCGCGTCCCGCCCCCTTCGCCACGCCCACTAGACTTAGTAACCAACACCCGGCAGATCCGCCGGGTGGTGACCCGAGGAGCCACCTTGGCTGCTGAGCTGCACGTCGCGCTGGTCGCGGCCGACCGAGAGGTCTGGTCCGGCGAGGCCACCCTGGTCGTCGCGCGCACCACGTCCGGCGACATCGGCGTCATGCCCGGTCACCAGCCGCTGCTCGGTGTGCTGGAGTCGGGCCCGGTGACCATCCGTACGAGTGATGGTGGAACGGTCGTCGCCGCGGTGCACGGCGGTTTCATCTCGTTCGCGGACAACAAGCTGTCGCTGCTGGCCGAGATCGCCGAGCTGTCGGACGAGATCGACGTCCAGCGCGCGGAGCGTGAGCTGGAGCGCGCGAAGGCCGAGGGCGACGCCCTCGCCGAACGCCGCGCGGACGTACGACTGCGTGCGGCGGCGACGCGCTGACCCAGCGCGGAGCCGTATGACGTCACTCAGCCGCGGCCGGCCCGGAGTCCTCCGGAGCCGGCCGCGGCTGAGGCAGATCTGGATGTTTTTTCCGTTCCGTTACCTATTTTCGGTACCTAGGAGACGAGGAGGTCGGTGTCGATGGTCCTCGCTCTGACTGTGTGCGGAATCGTCGTGGCCCTGGTGGTGCTCGGGCTGTTCGTCTTCGGTCTGCGCCGCAGACTCATCCAGCGCTCCGGTGGCACCTTCGACTGTTCCCTGCGCTGGGACGTACCCGAGAAACCGGACGCCAGCGGCAAGGGCTGGAGCTACGGCGTCGCCCGCTACAACGGCGACCGCATCGAGTGGTACCGCGTCTTCTCCTACGCCTACCGGCCCCGCAGGGTGCTGGAGCGGGCCTCGATCGAGGTGGCGGGCCGACGGCTCCCGGAGGGCGAGGAGGAGCTGGCGCTGCTGTCCGACGCGGTGATCCTCGCCTGTTCCCATCAGGGCACCCGGCTCGAACTGGCGATGAGCGAAGACGCGCTGACCGGATTTCTCGCGTGGCTGGAAGCAGCCCCGCCCGGACAGCGAGTGAATGTGGCGTAGCCGCATTCACTCGCTGTGTGGGGGTCCCCCCGGACGAAGTCTGGGGGAGCGTCAATGTCGCTTAGTGACTCTGCTGGTAACTCTTCGAACTTGCTTACGCGAGGCCGTTGTTGATGGCCGTCACCAGCTCACCGTTTCCGGTGTCACCGCTGAACTCCCAGAAGAACGCGCCGCCCAGGCCCTGGTTCTTGGCCCAGGTCATCTTGCCGGCGATGGTGGCGGGAGTGTCGTAGGACCACCAGTTGTTGCCGCAGTAGGCGTACGCCGTGCCCGCGATGGTGCCGGTGGCGGGGCAGGACGACTTGAGGACCTTGTAGTCCTCGATGCCCGGCTCGTAGGTGCCCGGGGCCGCGCCGGTCGCCGAGCCGCCGGGGGCGGCCTGGGTGACTCCGGTCCAGCCGCGGCCGTAGAAGCCGATGCCGAGCAGGAGCTTGGCGGACGGAACGCCCTTGGACTTGAGCTTGGCGATCGCGTCGGCGGAGTTGAAGCCCGCCTGCGGGATGCCGGAGTACGAGGTCAGCGGCGAGTGCGGGGCGGTGGGGCCCTGCGCGTTGAAGGCGCCGAAGTAGTCGTACGTCATCACGTTGTACCAGTCGAGGTACGCGGAGGCGCCGCCGTAGTCGGCCGCGTCGATCTTGCCGCCGCTGGAGCCGTCGGCGGTGATGGCCGCGGTGACCAGGTAGTTGGAGCCGAACTCGGTGCGCAGCGCCTGGGACAGGTTCTTGAACGCGGCGAAGCCGCTGCTGTCACAGGTCAGACCGCAGGCGTTCGGGTACTCCCAGTCGATGTCGATGCCGTCGAAGACATCGGCCCAGCGGGGGTCCTCCACGACGGCCTTGCAGGACTTCGCGAAGGCGGTCGGGTTGGCCGCCGCCTGGGCGAAGCCGCCCGAGTAGGTCCAGCCGCCGAAGGAGTAGAGCACCTTGATGTGCGGGTACTTGGCCTTGAGCTGGCGGAGCTGGTTGAAGTTGCCGCGCAGCGGCTGGTCCCAGGTGTCGGCCTGGCCGCTGACGGACTGGTCGGCGGTGTACGCCTTGTCGTAGGCGGCGTAGGTGTCGTCGACGACGCACTGGCCGTTCTTGACGTTGCCGAACGCGTAGTTGATGTGGGTGATCTTCGACGCGGAGCCGGAGGTCACCAGGTTCTTGACGTGGTAGTTGCGGCCGTAGACGCCCCACTCGGTGAAGTAGCCGAGCTTGACCTTGTCGCCGGTGGGCGGCGGGTCGGTGGTGCCGCCGGTGGTGCGCACCGAGACCGCGCCGCTGACCGGACCGGTCTGGTCGGCGGTGTCGCGGGCCTGGACCGAGTAGGAGTAGGTGGTCCCGGCGGTCAGCCCGGTGTTGGTGTACGACGTGGTCGTCACGGTGGCGACCTTGGTGCCGTCGCGCAGCACGTCGTAGTTCTTGACGCCCTTGTCGTCGGTGGCGGCGCTCCAGGAGAGCTTCACCGACGTGTTGGTGATGTCCGAGGCGGTGGGGGTGCCCGGAGCGGAGGGGGCGGAGTCGCCGGGCACCGTGGTGCCGTCGCAACCGCCGCCGTTGAGCTTGCAGTTGGACGGGGAGCCGCTGCCCGCGCCGTTGAAGCCGAAGGAGACGGAGGCGCCGGGGGCCAGCGTGCCGTTCCAGGACTTGTTCTTGGCGGTCCAGTGGGTGCCGGAGGACGTGACGTCGGCGTCCCAGGCGGAGGTGACGGACGTGCCGGAGGGGAAGTCCCATTCGACGGTCCAGGAGCTGAGGGAGGTGGTGCCGGTGTTCTTCACCGTCCACTTGCCCTCGAAGCCCGTACCCCAGTCCGACGCCTTGGTGTAGGTGGCGGTGGCGGAGGTGGCGGCCTGGGCGGGGCTCGCGAGGCCGACGAGACCGGCCAGCGGGAGCAACAGGGTCGCGAATCCTGCCGCGGCTCTGTGTCTGAAGCGCATTCTGCGCCTCCTATGGGGAGTTGGGGGGCGTGACTGAGCCTTCACGCCCACAGTGCCGCGAGAATAGAAAGGTCTGGACCACGGGTCAATAGGTCTGGACCACTCTTGTATACGGTTGGACTAGATTCCCAACTCCTGTGCGAGCACCGCCGCTTGCACCCGGCTGCGCAGCTCCAGCTTCCCCAGCAGCCTGCTGACATGGGTCTTCACCGTCGCCTCCGCCATGTCGAGCCGCTCGGCGATCCCCGCGTTGGACAGCCCCTCCCCGAGGCAGGACAGCACCTCGCGCTCGCGCCGGGTGAGGGCGTCCAGGACCGCCGGATCGGCGGCCGGTCCGCGCGCGGGGCCCGCCGCGAACTCCGCGATGAGCCGCCGGGTCACGGCCGGGGCGATCAGCCCCTCACCGGCGGCGACGGTCCGCACCGCCGTGATCAGATCCCGTGCCTCGGTGTTCTTCAGCAGGAAACCGGCGGCCCCGGCCCGCAGCGCCCCGAACACGTACTCGTCGAGGTCGAAGGTGGTCAGCACCAGTACGTCGGCGAGGTTCTCCGCGACCACCTTCCGGGTCGCCGCCACCCCGTCGAGACGCGGCATCTGCACATCCATCAGCACCAGGTCCGGCCGCAGTTCCCGGGCCAGTTCCACCGCCCGCTCACCGTCCGCGGCCTCCCCGACCACCTCGATGCCGGGCGCGCTGCGCAGGATCAGCACCAGCCCCGCGCGCACGGCGGACTGGTCCTCGGCGACCAGGACACGGACGGTCGGGCTCATGGACGGTCTCCTTCGGGGTCCTTGCCGTGGCCCGGCTCGGCCTCGGCGAGCGGCAGCGCGGCGTGCACGGTCCACCGGCCGCCGTGCGGACCGGCGGTGAAGGTGCCGCCCAGCAGCGTCGCCCGCTCCCGCATCCCCACCAGGCCCGCCCCGGAGCCGGGGGCGCGCGGCCCGTCCTCGCGCCCGCAGGGGCTGCCGATCTCGACGTCGAGCACCCGGGGGCCGTCGCGCCGGGCGAGGACGACGGTCACCGGGCCGGGGCGGGCGTGCTTGAGGGCGTTGGTCAGCGACTCCTGGACGATCCGGTAGGCGGCCAGCTCGACGGGCGCCGGGATCCGGCCGGTGCCGGTGCCGGTGCCGATGTCGATGTCGATGTCGATGTCGAGGGTGACGTCGAGTCCGTTGGCGCGGGCGCCGTCCACAAGCGTCTCCAGCCCGTCGAGGGTCGGTGCCGCCGCCGGTTCCCGGTCCCCGCCGCCGTCCCGCAGGATCCCGATGAGCCGGCGCATCTCCGCGAGCCCGTCGACGCTGTTCTCCCGGATCACCCCGAGCGCCTCGTGGGAGGTCTTCGGATCGTCGATGGAGAGCGCGGCCGTGGAGTGAATGGCGATCGCCGACAGGTGGTTGGCGACCATGTCGTGCAACTCCCGTGCCATCCGGGCCCGTTCGGCGACCACCGCCTCGCGGCGGTCCATCTCGGCGAGCAGTGTGGTCTGTTCGGCGTGCAGCCGGGCCGCGATCGCCGCGTCCCGGTGGTCGCGGACGATCCAGCCGGTCGCTGCCGGACCGTACGCGACGGCGCCGATCACCACCCCGATCAGCAGCGCCTCCGGCACCCGCCACACCGCGTACGGCACCACGGTCCCGGCGACCGTGAGCAGCCCCGTGATCCGGGGGATACGGCGGGCCGAGGCGGGCGGGCCGTACAGGACCGCCGCGTACACCACGTCGGTGAACATCAGCACCGTGGCCACACTGCCCTGGGTGACGGTGTCCAGGGTCAGCGCGGCGGTGCCGGTCAGCAGCGCCGTGCGCGGGGCCGTCCGGCGCAGCAGTTCGCAGCCGGACATCACCACCAGCGGCGGCAGCACCGCCCAGGCGCCGGGCAGCAGCACGAGCGGCTCGTCGGCGGGACGCAGGGCCAGACCGAGCGCCATCAGCACCAGCCCGCCGAGCAGTCCGCCGCACGCCACGTACACGTCGAAGCGGTGGGGGCGGGGGAGTGCTGCGGCCATGTCCTCCATCCAACACGGCGTCCGCGGCGGGCGCCTTCACCCCGGGGACGTTTCCGCGCTGCATCTTTCGATGTACCCGGAGGTCGTCAGCGCCGACGACGAAAGCGGCCCGGTCCGGCGGGAGTCTGGAGGGGTGAGCGAGAGGAGCGAGTCGTGGTCGTCACGTTGATCGTCGTGTGCGAGGTGGCCTTCTGGGTGCTGCTGGCGCTGGGCCTGGCCGTCCGGTACCTGCTGGGCATGCGCCGTACCGGCGCGGTGCTGCTGCTGTGCGAGCCGGTCCTGGAGCTGTTCCTGTTCGCCGTGACCGCGATCGACCTGAGGAACGGCGCCGAACCGGGCTGGGAACACGGCCTGGCCGCGCTCTACATCGGCTACACCGTGGCCTACGGCCACTACACGATCCGCTGGCTGGACGGCCACGCCGCGCACCGGCTGGCCGGCGGCCCCCCGCCCCCGAAGCCGCCGCGCTACGGCGGCGCCCGGGCCCGGCACGAGGGCGCGCTGTGGCTGCGGACCGTGCTGGCGGCCGCCGTCGCCTGCGCCCTGCTCCAGGCCGCCGTCTGGTACGTCGGCGACGGCGACACCTCGTCGCTGCGGTCCTTCCAGTGGGTGGCCCTCAGGGCCGCCGGCATCCACGGCCTGGTGGCGCTGACCTACACGCTCTGGCCGAAGCGGGAGCCGGAGAGCGCCGTACGGCGGTGATGCCGTGAGAGGGGTCGGGCTCAGCGCTCCCCGCCCGGTACCCACAGCACGTCCCCGGTCTCCTTGTTGGCGGTGCGGGCGAGGATGAACAGCAGGTCCGACAGCCGGTTGAGGTAGGTCGCGGTGAGCGGGTTCATCACCTCGCCGTGCACCTCCAGGGCGGCCCAGGTGGAGCGCTCGGCCCGGCGTACGACCGTGCACGCCTGGTGCAGCAGGGCGGCGCCCGGGGTGCCGCCGGGCAGGATGAACGACCGCAGCTTCTCCAGCTCCGCGTTGAACCGGTCGCAGTCCGCCTCCAGCCGGTCGATGTAGAACTGCTCGACCCGCAGCGGCGGGAACTCCGGGTTCTCCGCCACCGGCGTCGACAGGTCCGCGCCCACGTCGAACAGGTCGTTCTGGACCCGGGTGAGGACCGTGACGATCTCCTCGTCCAGGCCCCCCAGCGCGACGGCCGTGCCGATCACCGCGTTCGCCTCGTTGGCGTCGGCGTAGGCGGAGATCCGCAGGTCGGTCTTGGCGACCCGGCTCATGTCCCCGAGCGCGGTGGTGCCCCGGTCGCCGGTCCTGGTGTAGATGCGCGTCAGATTGACCATGCGGCCAATCTAGACGGTCCGACCGGATCCGCTCCGTTCCGTTCGTCACCCGCTCCCGACCCGTGCACCGGTGGACTGAAACGGTCTGAAAGCGACTGAATCGGGCGGGATTTGACGACGTGACCGGTGTCTCACCTCATGAGACGTGAGACGCGTTACTAACCGGTCACACAGCGCCTCACGCCCGCTAATCTCCGGCCGAGAGGCCAGACGGAGCGGACAGCGCGGATGCGCCGGATGGTTGACGCCGGTGACATCGGACGCCCGAGCGGGCAGGGCTTCAGAGGCACCGAAACCGCACAGGCCCCACCTGCCTCACCCCTGCGGGTGAATTCGGTATCGGTTCGCTCACAGACGGCAACCTCCGGCTGCTTACCGCAGTCAGAGCATGCAACACCGGACATCACACCGCGGAGCACACGACGCACGCCTAGGGGAGCGCTATGCACATCAGGGGCGACCACGCCGAGCTGGTCGTGGGGGGCCGTCTCGACGTGCGCTGCGCGGCCGACGCCCGGACGACCCTGCACTCGGCCGTCGACGACGGCGTCGGCGACCTGGTGCTCGACCTGTCCGAGCTGGACTCCTGGGACGCCACCGGACTCGGCGTCATCATGGGCGTCCACCGCCGCGCCGGCCGCTGCGGCCGCCGCCTGGTGCTGCGCGGCGTCCCTCCGCAGATGCAACGCCTCCTGGTCGCCACCCGGCTGCACCGGATCCTCGCCATCGAGGGCGGCATCGGCGTGGAGTCCCTGCCCCGCGTCTGACCCGCACCCTGTGTGGCCTGCGGTGGAAAAGGTACGGCGGGCGCAATCCTCACCGGACCGTGATGTCTCGGACCGGACGGCCCCCCGGACTGTCGTAGATACTGTGCGAAGGTTTACGGTTCGTCTGCCCGCCGCCCTCAGCCCTCGAGCGGGCACCGGACCAGAAGCGACAGCCCAGTGTGCAGCAAGGCCGGGAGGGGCTACCGCCACACGACGCTTTTGGGGGGCTTGACCCATGGATCCGACGAACCCGGTTCCCGAGGACCACGGCCATGACGGCGACGGCCGCGCGTCGCGCCCGCGCCCGTCCAGGGACCCCCTCACGCCCGACTTCGCCCAGCACACCCCCGGCCCGGCCCGCACCGTGCGGATCGTCGCCGGCGAGCACCTGCTGACGGTCAACCCCGTCGACGGCAGCGAGATCGAGCTGTGCCCGCCGACCGAGGTGCCCGAGCGCCCCGCCAAGCGCACCCCCGAGCAGCGGGCCGAGGCCGAGCGCGCCGCCCGGCCGCCCGCCCCCGCCGGACCCGCCCGGCCCGCCCAGCCCCTGCTGGGCCGCCAGGAGGAGCGCGAGCACCTCGTCCGGCTGCTCGCCCGCGGCCGCTCCGTACGCCTCACCGGCCCGGCCGGCTCCGGCCGCACCAGCCTCCTCGACCTCGTCGCCGAGGACTGCGACGACCTCGCCCCCGACGGCGTCGTCCGCCTCTCCGGACTGCACCGCACCGCGGCCGACCTGCTGCTCGACCTCTTCCACACCGTCCACGACGCCGACCGGTACCACCCCGGCACCGAGGAACTCCTCGCCCTGGTGCGGGAGATCGGCGCGGTCGTCGTCGTCGACGACCTCGGCTTCGGCGGCACCGACCTCGACAAACTGCTGGACGCCACCCCCGAGTGCGCCTTCCTGCTCGGCGCCACCCCCGACGTCCCCGCCCCCTCCGCCGACGCCGCCGTCGACGAGGTCGCCCTCAGCGGCCTGGACCGCGCGGCCGGCGTCGAGGTCATCGAGCACGCCCTCGGCCGCGACCTCACCGACGAGGAGGAGAACTGGGCCGGTGACCTCTGGTTCGAGTCCGAGGGACTCCCGCTGCGCTTCGTCCAGGCCGGTGCCCTGCTCGCCCAGCGCGACCGGCTGCGCGCCGAGGTCGACGCGGTCGACGCCTTCGGGGTCTTCGAGGACGCCCCGCCCTCGCCCGAACCCGTCGACTCCGGTGCCGGGGACGCCGAGGAGATACCGCTGCCCTCCCTCGGCGAGGCCGCCGCGCCCGCCCCGCTGCTCGCCGCCCGGCTGAGCGCCTCCGCCCGCGCCACCCTGCGCTTCGCCGTCGCCCTCGGCGGCGAGGTGCCGCACCAGGCCCATCTGCCCGCGCTGGTCGGCGACACCCACGCCGACGCGGCCCTCGGCGAACTCGTCGCCTGCGGACTCGTCTCCCCGGCCGGCACCGGCTACCGGCTCGCCGCCGGCATCAAGACCCAACTGGAGGCCGCCGGCTACGACGACGACGTCTCCGCCCGCGCCGCCACCGCCGCCCAGCACTACGCCTGGTGGGCCGCGCACCCCTCGGTCACCCCCGAGCGGGTCTGCGCCGAGTCCGCCGCCGTCCTCGCCGCGCTCGCCCTGGTCGGCCCCGTCACCACCCCGCCAGCCGAGGGCGAGGAGGCCACCGCCGTCCAGCTCGCCCGCGCCGCCGCCCCCGCCTTCGCCGCGGGACTGCGGTGGAGCGCCTGGGACATCACCCTGCGCGAGGGCGCCGAGGCCGCCCGGCTGGCGGGGGAGTCCGCCGACCGCGCCTACTTCCACCACGAGATGGGCGTCCTCGCGCTCTGCGGCGGCGACCTCGACCGCGCCCGCTCCGAACTGGAGGCGTCGCTCGCCCTGCGCGGCACCCTCACCGACAAGCGCGGCACCGTCGCGGGCCGCCGCGCCCTCGCCCTGGTCGCCGACGCCTCCGGCGACATCCCGGGCCTCGCCCTCGCGGGCACCGGCGAGGAAGCCGTCGAGGCCCGCCCCGAGGAGCCGGTGTCCCCGCCGCGCGCCGTCCAGGCGGTGCTCCCGGCCGTCTACGCCACGGAGGCCGAGACCCTCGTCCACCGCCCGGTGCCGTCGGCCGCGGCCCCGGCCCGCCGGTCGTACGCCGCCGGTCTCAAGGGACTCGCCCGGCGCAACCTGGTCGCGGCCGGCGCGGGCGCGCTCCTGGTCGCCGTGCTCGGCACGGTCGTGACGCTCGGCGCCACCTCCAACAACGACGCCAACGACCCCTCCGAGCGGGTCGGCGTCAACCCGTCCGCCGGAAGCGACCTCGGCGACGGCGGCCTCGACTCCGACATCCCGGGCGACGACACCGCCACCGGCGACACGGGCACGGCGACCAGCAGGCCGACGGACCCGGGTCCCGACGGGACGATGGGGACGTCGGACGACCCGACGCCGACGGTGTCCCCCTCCGCCTCGACGGGAACCGGCGGCACGCCGGGGACCGGCACCGGGGGCTCCAGCGGCTCCCCGCGGCCGTCGTCGTCCAGCTCGTCGTCCCGCCCGACGACGACGCCCTCGCAGCGGCCCACCACGCCGACGCAGCAGCCGACGACGCCCACCGAGAACCCGACGACCCCGACGGACACCCCGACGGAGTCGGAGAGCACGGACCCGGCGACCGAGACCTCGGCGAGCGGCACGACCTCCGGCACCCCCGTCTCACCGAGCAGCGTCGACGTCTCCTCCGGGGAGTCCACCCCGGACACGCTGATCTGAGCACCCCGCACAGCACCGAGGGCCGGTTCCCCACCCGGGGACCCGGCCCTCACCGTCGTACGGGAACACCGTACGAACGCCGTACCCGACGTCAGAACAGCCGCAGCTTGTCGTCCTCGATGCCGCGCATCGCGTCGTAGTCCAGGACCTGGCAGCCGATGCCGCGGTCGGTGGCCAGGACGCGGGCCTGGGGCTTGATCTCCTGCGCGGCGAAGACCCCGCGGACCGGCGCGAGGTGCGGATCGCGGTTCAGCAGCTCCAGATAGCGGGTGAGCTGCTCGACGCCGTCGATCTCGCCGCGCCGCTTGATCTCGACCGCCACGGTCTGCCCCTCGGCGTCCCGGCACAGGATGTCCACCGGCCCGATGGCGGTCATGTACTCGCGCCGGATCAGGGTGTAGCCCTCGCCGAGGGTCTCGATGCGGTCGGCGAGCAGCTCCTGGAGGTGCGCTTCCACGCCGTCCTTGATCAGGCCGGGATCGACGCCCAGTTCGTGCGAGGAGTCGTGCAGGATCTCCTCCATCGTGATGATGAGCTTCTCGCCCCCCTTGTTGACGACGGTCCAGACGCCGTCCTCGTCGCCCGTGCCCTCCTTCAGCGTGCAGGGCGGCGACATCCAGTTCAGGGGCTTGTAGGCCCGGTCGTCCGCGTGGATCGAGACACTGCCGTCCGCCTTGACCAGGATCAGACGGGGCGCGGAGGGGAGATGGGCGGTGAGCCGGCCGGCGTAGTCGACGGAGCACCGGGCGATGACGAGACGCATGGTCGGCAACGCTATCCGACGCCTCGCACCGCACGCGATTCGCCCGACCCGCTCCGGCCCCCACCCGTCACCCGGGCCCCTTGTGCCCCGCCCCTTTTGATCGGGAAAACCGCTGTTCGGACCTGGCCGATTGTGCGCCTACCGGGAGTTCCCTATGTGCCCATTCTCCTGGTGCCGCCACCGGCCGTTGCCTACCGTAGTAAACGGGAGGTCGCGATGCGTGTACTCAGCGTGTGCGGTACTTCGTCATGCCGAACTCCCTTTCCCTGTCCGGCAACCCCCTGTCCCACCCGGGGGTGCGAGAGGAGTACCCATGTCGCTCGACGTCTCACCGGCCCTACTCGAACAGGCCGAGCGAGGCGAGGTCGACGAAGCTGAATTCGTCGACTGCGTCCGGACCTCCCTGCCCTACGCATGGGAGATGATCAGCTCCCTGGTGGCCGAGCTGAAGGTGGACGGCGGAGCCTTCGCCGACAACCAGACGCCCCCGCCGAACGAGCAGGCACGCGGGCAGTTGCTGCGAGCGCTGGCGAGTGACGCCATTCGCGGTGCGCTCCAGCGGCACTTCGGTGTGCGGCTCGCCTTCCAGAACTGCCATCGGGTGGCGGTGTTCCCGGTGGACCCGTCGGTCGACGACAAGCTGGCCCGCTTCACCTCGGTCCGCAGCCAAGTGCTCAACCAGTCACCGGAGTTCCGGGACTGCTGAGGCAGCAGTGTGAGCCTGTCGCTTGCCGCTCCTCACGCGGGAGGTGCCATCAGTACGGGAGCGGCAAGCTCCCCGGTGTGCCGGGCCGTTCAGCGGAGGTGGGGGAGCACCTCCGCGCCCAGCCGCCGGACGTTCTCCTCCGTGGCCGCCAGATCGCCGGAGCCCTCGACGAGCAGGGCGAAGCGCGTGATGCCGGTGCGCTCGCCGGTCGCCGCGAGGCGGTCGGCGCAGAGCCGGGGGGTGCCCACCGGGTGCAGCCCGCAGAGGAGTTCGGTGTACGCCACCGGGTCCCGCATCGAGCGGGCCCGGCCGTCCACCGTCACATGGGCGTCGAGCCCCTGTTTCAGCCAGCCCGGCATCGCCTTGACCAGGGTCTCGACGGCGTCCGTGCGCCGGTCGGCGATCTGGCAGACGCCCGCCGAGACATGGGCGGCGGCCCGGATCTCGTCCTCGGAGCGGCCGGCCGCGCGTGCGTGGCGGCGCCACAGGGCGACCATCTCGGCCTTCTCCTCGTCCCCCACGTGCATGCCCAGCAGCATCGGCAGGCCGCGCTCGGCGGCCAGCCGCACGGTCGACGGCGAGGTGCACGCCACGACGACCTCGGGGCCCTCGGTGTCCGTCAGCGCCTCCGCGGGGCGCGGTACGACGGGGACCTCGCGGAACCGGAACCGCTCGCCGTCCGCCCCGACCGAGGGCTCGCGCAGCCAGCGCACCAGCAGATCGAGTGATTCCGGGAACCCCCGCTCGTACGCCGCGAGGCCGGAGCCGAACACCTCCAGGTCGACCCAGGGCCCGCCGCGCCCCACGCCCAGCGAGAAGCGGCCGCCGCTGGTGAGATGCAGCAGCGCCGCCTGCTCGCCGAGGGCGACGGGATGGACGGTGGGCAGCACGCTGACCGCGGTGCCGACCCGGATCCGGTGGGTGCGGCCCAGCAGTAACGCCGCGAGCGTCACCGCCGACGGACAGGTGCCGTACGGCACGAAGTGGTGCTCGGCCAGCCAGACCGAGTCGAGACCCGCTTCCTCGGCGACCTCGGCGGAACGCACCGCCCGGTGCAGCGCCTCCCCCTGGCCCTGCCCGGGGAACTGGGCACCCAACACGAAACTACCAACGCGCATGGACTTTCCTGCTTCCTTGGCTCCGACGCGGAGCTCCCCCACCCGGCATAACCGTCTGACACGTGCCGAGGACACGGCCTGGCGGAGAGATTTGCCGATTGTCTGGAGAATGGGGGGTCAGGGAGGGCGACTTGTGGGGATCGGTGACGTACGGGTGCCCTCGTCCGCGCCGCGTAGGCTGGACGCGAACCCTGCTTCCTGTATAGCCCCGTGAGGTGTCCTGTGTCCCCGCGTCGCAACCGACCCAAGGGCGGCGGCCCAGCGGACTCGTCCGGCCGCGGTGCCGAGGACGACCGCTCGAGCCGCTACGGCGGCTGGCAGTCCTCGGAGACCTGGCGCGGCGAGGAGTGGAGCGTACGGCACGTGGCGGGCGCGAGCGCGCAGGGGAAGTCGTACCGGTGCCCCGGCTGCGACCAGATGATCCCGGACGGCGTCCCGCACGTCGTCGCCTGGCCCGAGCACGCGGGGGTCGACGACCGCCGGCACTGGCACAAGGCGTGCTGGAACGCGCGAGACCGCCGCGACCCGGGGGTGCGGCGGTCTCGTCACGCGCCTCGCTTCTGACCGGGGCTCGCCGCCCCGGCCGGTCCGCGGCCTCCTACACGTCGCGCTTCTCCAGCAGGGTGAAGGCGGCGGCGAAGGCGGCGGCCGTCACCCCGAGCGCGATCCACAGCGGGTCCCAGCCCGAAGGGCCGGACTCGGTGAGGGAGTTGGAGTAGAAGACGCTGAGCTGGTTCGGGATCGAGTACTCGAACAGGGCCTGGCGCAGGTCCTCCAGCGAGGACGAGAACATGAACAGCGCGATCACCAGCGGGGCCAGCACCAGGGCGATCATGATGGTGATGGCGCCGGCCGAGTGCCGGATGACCGAGCCGACGGCGAGCGACAGCAGGCCGAGCAGCGCCATGTACAGGGACACCCCGACGGTGCCCTTGAGCCACTCGCCGGCGGACGGCTCGCGCGCGTCGGTGAAGAGCGCCACGTCCACCATGGCGATGATCCCGGCCGAGACCAGCGTCACCACGAAGGCGACCGAGAAGAACACGATCCCCTTCGCCGCGAGCACCCGGCCGCGCGACGGGCACGCCACCATCGTGGTGCGGATCATGCCGGTGCCGTACTCGGAGGCCGTCGTCATCACGCCGAGCGTGATCAGGCACATGCTGCCGAGCAGCAGTCCGAAGAAGCCGAAGGACAGCGGGTTCTCGCCCGCGAGGTCGCCCTCGGTGGTGTTCGCGGCGACCAGCAGGGAGGTCAGCAGGCCGATGCCGACCACCAGCAGGACGAACACGCCGAGCGTCCACATCGTGGAGCGCACCGAGCGGATCTTCGTCCACTCCGAGGCGAGCGCGTGCCCGAGGTGGGTGCGCACGACCGGGATCGGCGAGGTGTAGCCGGGGTGGCCGCCGGGGGCGGCGTACCCGGGTCCGGGCTGCCCTGCCTGCCAGGCGGGCGCGGCGGCCTGCGGCGCGGGGTGCTGCGGGGTGCTCATCGGGCGTCCTCGGGCTGGGTGGTCGGGGCGGCGGGGGCCGGGGCGGACGGGGTGGCGGGCGCGGCCGGCGCCTTGTCGAGCGAGGGCGCGGCGGCGGGCGGGGTCCCCGGGGCGGCCGCGGGGGCCGCCGGCGGCTGGGCCGGGGCCTGTGCCGGTGTCTGAGGGGCCTGAGGCGCCTGCGGGGCCGCCTGGGCGTACGGGTTGGCGTCGGCGGCCGAGGGCGCGCCCGGGGCGCTGTACGCCCCCTGCGGGGCCGTCGGGGCGCCCGGGGCCTGGGGAGCGCCGTAGGCGCCCGCGGCGGGCCCCTGGCCCGGCTGCGGGGGCGCGTAGCCCGTCTGCGGGGGCGGCGGGGCGTACCAGCCCGGCTGGCCCTGTCCCGGCACCGGCATCGGCGGCTGGGCGCCCGGCGGCAGCGGCTGCTGGAGCCCGGCCTTCTGGTCGACGGTGGAGCGGTAGTCCACGGCGCCCTGCGTCATCCGCATGTACGCCTCCTCCAGCGACGCCTGGTGCGGCGACAGCTCCCACAGCCGTACGTCGGCGTCGTGGGCGATGTCGCTGATGCGGGGCAGCGGCAGTCCCGTCACCCGCAGCGCGCCGTCCTGCTCGGGCAGGACATGACCGCCCGCCTCGGTGAGCGCGGCGGCCAGCTTCTCGCGGACCTGCGGCTCGGTGTGCGGGGTGCGCACCCGGGCGAAGTCGGCCGAGTTCGCCGAGATGAAGTCCTTCACGCTCATGTCGGAGAGCAGTTGCCCGCGCCCGATGACGATCAGGTGGTCCGCGGTCAGCGCCATCTCGCTCATCAGGTGCGAGGAGACGAAGACCGTGCGGCCCTCCGCCGCGAGGGACTTCATCAGGTTGCGCACCCAGAGGATGCCCTCGGGGTCGAGGCCGTTGACCGGCTCGTCGAAGAGCAGCACCTGGGGGTCGCCGAGCAGCGCGGCGGCGATGCCGAGCCGCTGGCCCATGCCCAGCGAGAAGCCCTTGGACCGCTTCTTGGCCACGCCCTGGAGGCCGACCACCCCGAGCACCTCGTCCACCCGGCGGGCCGGGATGCCGGAGAGCTGGGCCAGCGACAGCAGGTGGTTGCGGGCGCTGCGGCCGCCGTGCACGGCCTTGGCGTCGATCAGGGCGCCGACCTGGCGGGGCGCGTTCGGCAGCTTGCGGTAGGGGTAGCCGCCGATCGTGACCGAGCCCGCGGTCGGATTGTCCAGGCCGAGGATCATCCTCATGGTCGTCGACTTGCCCGAGCCGTTGGGCCCCAGGAAGCCGGTGACGGCACCCGGCCGCACCTGGAAGGAAAGGTTGTACACGGCGGTCTTGTCGCCGTAGCGCTTGGTCAGGCCGACAGCCTCGATCATGCTCCGCACCCATCGAAAGGATCAGGACAGCAGGGCACACGCCCCCGTAAGGGTTAGGAGCTTATCGAGGCGCTGACGGTTCCGCTCAAATGAAAGCAAAGAACGAAAGCGTCACGCGTCACGTCGCTTCAGCAGCAGATACCCGCCGAGCAGCGCGGCCACCACCCACACCACCATGATCGCGAGCCCGCCCCAGGGGCCGTAGGGGGTGTCGTCGTCGACCGGGGTGACCACCTGCATGATCTTGCTGCCGGCCTGGTCGGGCAGATAGCGGCCGACCTTCTTCGTCGCGCCGACGTTGCCGAGGATGTTGGAGATCAGGAAGAAGAACGGCATCAGGATGCCCAGCGACAGCATCGGCGAGCGCAGCATCGCGGCCACGCCCATCGAGAACAGGGCGATCAGCGTCATGTAGAGGCCGCCGCCGATCACCGCGCGCAGCACCCCCGGGTCGCCGATCTCCGCCCGGAGCGAGCCCAGCATCGACTGGCCCAGGAAGAACGTCACGAAGCTGGTGACCAGGCCCACCGCCAGCGCCAGCCCGGCCGCCACCGCGATCTTGCTGAACAGGAAGGTCCCGCGCTGCGGCACGGCCGCCAGCGAGGTGCGGATCATGCCGGTGCTGTACTCGTTGGACACCACCAGCACCCCGAACACGATCATCGCGAGCTGGCCGAGGCTCATCCCGGCGAAGCTGATGTAGGTCGGGTCGAAGGAGAGCCGGTCGCGGGCGCTGAGGTTGTCGAACTCGTTCTTCGACAGCGCGGCGATCAGCATGCCGAGCGCGACGGTGACGACGACGGCCAGCGAGAGCGTCCACACCGTGGACGCCACCGACCGGATCTTGGTCCACTCGGACCGTACGACCTGGATCGCGGCCATGGCTCAGCTCCTCCCCGCCCAGTCCTCGCCCCACGCCCGCCGCTCCTGCTGCGGCGGGCGGTCCGAATGCGCGTGGTACTCCACCGACTCGGCGGTCAGCCGCATGAACGCCTCCTCCAGGGACGCCTGCTGGGGACTCAACTCGTGCAGCGTGATCTGGTGCCGCGCGGCCAGCTCCCCGATCTGCTCGGACGTGCCGCCGTCCGCCTCCAGCACCCCGCTGCCGCTCTCCACGACGGTGAGCCCGGCGCCGCGCAGCAGATCGAGGAGCCGCTCGCGCTGCGGGGTGCGGATCCGGACGAAGGACCGGGAGTTGCGGGCGATGAAGTCGGCCATCGAGGTGTCGGCGAGCAGCCGGCCCTGCCCGATCACCACCAGATGCTCGGCGGTCAGCGCCATCTCGCTCATCAGATGACTGGAGACGAACACCGTCCGCCCCTGCGCGGCCAGCGATTTCATCAGGGTGCGGATCCAGTGGATGCCCTCGGGGTCGAGGCCGTTGACCGGCTCGTCGAACATCAGGATCCGGGGGTCGCCGAGGAGCGCGCCCGCGATGCCGAGGCGCTGGCCCATGCCCAGCGAGAACCCCTTGGCCTTCTTCCGCGCCACGGCCGTCAGCCCGACGGTGTCCAGCACCTCGTCGACCCGGGCGCGCGGAATGCCGTTGCTCTGCGCCAGACACAGCAGATGGTTGTAGGCGCTGCGGCCGCCGTGCACGGCCTTGGCGTCCAGCAGGGCGCCGATGTAGGTGAGCGGGTCCTTGAGCCGGTCGTAGTGCGTGCCGTCGATCCGGACGTCCCCCGCGGTGGGCCGGTCGAGGCCGAGCATCATCCGCATGGTGGTGGACTTGCCGGCCCCGTTGGGCCCGAGGAAGCCCGTGACGATACCGGGTCTGACGGTGAAGCTGAGGTCGTTCACCGCCACCTTGTCGCCGTACCGCTTCGTCAGCCCCTCGACCTCGATCATGCGGGCCACGCTATGACCGGTGCGCGGCCCCTGCCACCGGAGGCACCCGGGGCGTCCCCCCGTACGCGGGCGCACGAAAGGGGCGGTGGGACCGGGTCCCACCGCCCCTCACACGCACCGAACGGTTACCGGGACTGCTGCGCCGGCACCCCGCGGGAGACCGGCTCGTCGTCCGTGGCCGGCGAACCGGCCGCGGCGACCGCGGCGCCCGTGAGCGTGGCGAGCATCTCGCGCACGTTCGTGAGCTGGGCGTTGATGCTGTCGCGGCGGTTGGTGAGAGCCGCCAGCTCGCGCTCCGATTCCGAACGGATCCGGTCCGCCTTGGCGTTGGCGTCGGCCACGATGTCCTCGGCCTGGCGCTGCGCCGTCTCGACGGTCTGGCGGGCGCGGCGCTCGGCGTCCGTGCGCAGCTTCTCCGCCTCCAGCCGGAGCTGCTCCGCGCGGTGCTCGATCTCCGCGAGGCGCTTCTCGGCCTTCTGCTGACGGGACGCCAGGTCGCGCTCGGACTGCTCGCGGCGCTTGGCCAGGTTGGTCTCGAAGTCGGCGGCGGCCTGCGCGGCCTTGGCGCGGGTCTCCTCGAAGAGGGCGTCCGCCTCCTCGCGCTTGGACTGCGCGTCCTTCTGCGCCTCGGCGCGGAGCTGCGAGGCGTCGCTCTTGGCCTTCTCGACGATCCGGACGCCCTCGTCCTCGGCCTTGGACTTGCGCTCCGCGGCGTACGACTCCGCGTCGTTACGGACCTGCTGGGCCGCCGACTCGGCGAGCTCGCGGTGCTGCTCGGCCGCGCGACGGGCCTCCTCGCGCAGATCCTTGGCCTCTTCCTCGGCGAGGCGAAGGATCTTCTCGACCCGCGCGCCCAGACCGGCGTACGACGGCTCGGCGTCGCTCACCTGCGCCTGGGCGTTCTGCGTCTCGAGGTGGAGCTCCTCGATGCGCTTCTCCAGGGCGGTAATGCGGGCGAGCGCGCTGTCACGGTCGGAGACGAGCTTGGAGATCCGTTCGTCCACCTGAGCGCGGTCGTACCCACGCCGCACTAGCTCGAAGCCATAGGGGGAAGTGTCGCTCATGGGGTTCCTGTCGAATGAGACCGGTGAGGTGATAGGGGGAATCCTAGGGGCCGAAGCGGTGTGTCATCGAGCGGATACGTGTTTGATCTGGAGAATGACACCCCTTTTGGGTGGCCGAGCGGCGTGCCACTTGCCAAATCCTCAGTCAAAGTCCCCAGACTTTAACCCAAATCACACATTTCGCTAGCTGTCCGTCGACTTGCCACCCGATCGGGGGGCCCCGATCGTGGCCCCGGCCCGAACCCCTCCGTCCTTGCCCCCGTTCGGCACCTCGAACGACTCCAGCGCCTCCAGGACGTCCTGCACCCGCGAGATCTCGGCGTTGATGTCCTCGCGCCGGCGCACCAGGACCTCCAGCTCGCGCTTGCCCTCCTCGACCGTGCGCCGCGCCTCGCGGATCGCCTCGGCCTTCAGCTCCTCGGCCTCGCGCACCAGCGTCGCCTTCTTCTGCTCGGCCTCCTTGAGCAGCCCCTCCGCCTTCTTCACCGCGGCGATCCGGACCTTGCCCGCCTCGGAGTTCGCCTCCGACACCAGCTCCTTCGCCTTGGCCTGCGCCTTGGTGAGCTGCTCCTCGGACGCCTTGATGAGCGCGTCGCAGCGGTCGCCGGTCGACTTCATCGTCTCGGCGGCCTCCCGGCGGGCCCGCTCGTGCAGCGCCTCGATCTCCGCCGTGATGCGGTCGCGCAGCTCCTCCGCCCGCTCCCTTATGGCCGTCGCGTCCCGGCGCGCGCCGACGAGCAGCTCGTCCGCGTCCGTACGGGACTTCTCCACCCGGGCGTTGCCCTCGACCGTCGCCTCGGACACCAGGCGCTCGGCCTCCTTGCGGGCCGCGCCGACCATCGTGTCCGCCTGCGCCTCGGCGTCCGCCGTGGTCTGGAGCGCCTGCTCCTGCGCCTCGGTGAGCAGCTTGTCGACCTCGGACGTGGTCTCCGTGATCAGGGTGTCGACCTGCTCGGCCGCCTCGGAACGCCGCTTGTTGGCCTCCTTGCGGGCCTCGTCCAGCGTCGAGTCGGCCTCGTCGCGGGCGACGCTCAGCATGCGGTCGGCCTCCGCCGCCGCCTGCGACCTGACCCGCTCCGCCTCGATCCGGATGCGCTCGGCGTGCCGCTGCGCGGACCCGACCGTCTCGGCGGCCTCGGCGCGCAGCCGCTCCGCGTCCCCGGTGGCGTCCTGGATCAGCTTCTCGGCCTTGGCGACCGACTCGGCACGGACCCGCTCGGCCTCCGCGATGGTGTCCGACTGGAGCCGCTCCGCCTCGGCGAGGGTCTCCGTCTGGAGCCGCTCGGCCTCGTTGCGGGCCTCGGTGATCAGGGTGTCGGCCTGCGTCGCCGCGTCCGAACGGATGCGGTTGGCGTCGTCCCGGGCCTCGGCCCGGCTGCGCGAGGCGTCCTGCTCGGCCTGGGCGATGGCGTCCGACGCCTCGGTGCGCACCCGCTGGGCGTGCGCGGTCGCCTCGGAGCGCAGCCGCTCCGCCTCCGCGGCGGCCTCGGCGAGGGTGCGCTCGGCGAGCGTACGGGCGGCGTCCGTCTCGTCCGCCGCCTCGCGGCGCAGCCGGCCCGCGTCCTCGGAGGCCCGCTCGCGCTCGGCGTAGGCGTCGGCGCGGACCCGGTCCGCCTCCTCCTCGGCCTCCCGGCGGGTACGGTCCGCCGCGTGCTCGGCGGCACTGCGCAGCCCGGTGATCTCCTCCTGGGCCTGCTCGTGCAGCCCGGACACGGAGTCCCGCACCTGCTGGGCGTGCTGTTCGGCGGCGGAGACCATCTCGGTGGCGCGCCGGTCGGCCTCCTCGACCAGCCGGACCGCCTCGGCCTGCGCCTCCTCCACGCGGTTGCGCGCCGAGGCGAGCAGTTCCTCGCTCTGCTCGCGGGCCCGCTCGCGCTCCTGGTCGGCCTCCTGGCGGGCGGAGCCGAGGAGTTCCTCGGCCTCGCGGCGCCGGCGGACGGCCTCCTCCTGGGCGGCGGCCAGCGTCTCGGACGCCTCGGTGGCCAGCCGCTCCGCGGCGGCCGTCGCCTCCGCGCGCACCCGGTCGGCGGTGTCCTGCGCCTCCGACTTCAGCCGCTCGGCCTCCGCGGCCGCGTCCGAACGCAGCCGTACGGCGACGGCCTCGCCCTCCGCGCGGGACGCGGACGCGTCGGCGGCGGCCTCGGTACGCAGCCGGTCCGCCTCCTCGGCGGCCTGCTGCTGGAGCGTACGGATCCGCTCGGCGGCCTCCGTGCGCAGCCGCTCGGCCTCCTCGGACGCCTCGCGGCGGATCCGGGCGGCCTCCTCGCGGGCCTCCGTGAGCGCCTGCTCGGCGGAGGCGAGCCGGGTCTCCGCCTCGGTGTGCAGCCGGGTCAGCTCGTCGGCCGCCTCGGCCCGCCGGGCCTCGATGCCGCGCTCGGTCTCCTCGCGCAGCTCCAGCGCGGCCCGCTCGGCGTCCGCCTTGATGCCCTCGGCCTGCTCCACCGCCTCGTCGCGGTGGCGCTCGGCCTCCTTGCGGGTGCGGTCGAGGGTGTCCTCGGCCTGCCGGCGCAGCGTGGTGGCGCGCTCGATGGCCTCGGTACGGACCTTCTCGCTGTCCGTGGTGGCCTTCTGGCGCAGCTCGTCCGCGTCGGCCTTCGCCTTGGACAGCAGCTCCTCGGCGGTCCTGGCCGCCTCCTCGATCTGCTGGACGGCCTCCTTGCGGGCCTCCGCGCGGATCTTCTCGCCCTCGCCGACCGCGTCGGCCCGGAGCTGCTCGGCCTCGCCGCGCAGCCGGCGGGCCTCCTCCTGGAGCTCGACCGTCTTGGCCCGGTACTCCTTGGTGTCGTCCTTCGCCGAGCCCTTGAGCTGCTCGGCGATGTCGTGCGCCTCGGCGCGCAGCCGGTCGGCCTCGGTCTCCGCCTCGCGGCGGATCCGCTCGGCCTCCTCGGCGGCGGCCCGGGTGGTGCGCTGCGCGTCCTCCTGCGCCTTGATGAGGACGTCCTCGGCGGTCTTCGCCGCCTTCGAGAGCTGGGTGGCGCTCTCCTCGGCGGTGAGCGTACGGGCCTTCTCCGCGGCCTCCGCGACGATCTTCTCGGCCTCGGCGCGGGCGTCGGCGACGACCTGCTCGGCGTCCGCCTTGGTGGTCTCGGCCTCCTTGGTGGCCTCGCTGACCAGCCGGGCGACCTGCTCCTTCGCCGTCCGGATGCGCTGTTCCTTGGCCGACTCGGCGCTGGTGAGCGCCTTCTCGGCGGCGGCCTTGGCCTCGGCGACCAGCTTCTCGGCCTCGGACTGCGCCTTGCGCAGCGCCTCCTCCGCCTCGGCCATCCGGGACTCGGCGGCCCGGCTCAGCTCACCGGCCTGCCGACGGGCCGCGTCCGACTCGTTCGCCGTCGAGCTGCGCATCGCCTCCGCGTGGTCGGTGGCCTCCTGCGCCTGCGAGGACGCGGCGTTCAGCAGCCGCTCGGCGTCGGTACGGGCGCGCAGCAGCAACTGCTCGGTCTCGGCGCGGGCCGCCTCGGAGTCGGCCTGGAGCCGCTGACGGGCCTCCGCCGCGACCCGCTCGGCCTCCGCGCGGGCGGCGGCCAGGGCCTGCTCGGCCTCGGCGCGCGACTCCTCCAGGAGGCGGCGGGCCTGGGTCTCGGAGCGGGCGCGGAGCTGCTCGGCCCACGCCACGTTCTCGTTGACGTGCGACTCGACGGTCTGACGGCGCTCCGCCAGCTCCTGGTCGAGCTGCTGGCGGCGGGTGACCGCCTCCTGGTGCAGCTCTGCCTGGAGCCGGGCCGCCTGCTCGGCGTGCTCCTGGAGGATGCGCTGGGTCTGCGCCCGCGCCTGGCTCAGCTCCCGCTCCGCGTCCTGCCGGAGCTGGTCGGCCTGCATCTGCGCGTTCCGCAGCAACTGCTCGGCCTGGTACCCGAGGTCGCCGCCGTCGAAGGCGGGCCGGGACATGATGGTGCGGCGCGCCTCGTGCAACTTGGCGCGCAGCACCTCGACCTGGTAGCCGAGGTCCTCGGCATGCTGGATCGCCTTTTCCCGCTCGGTCTTCAGCCGTTTCATCTCGGCTTCGAACCGAGTCAGGTGGTCGACGTCAGCCGCCGGCTCCCGCTCCTGGCTCTCGTAGCCCCGCACTGCGCGAGTCCCATCCGTCCCTGGTCGCATGCTTCCCGAACGAGCCCCCGTCCATCCGCCGAACGGGGTCCCCGGGGAATGGTGTCAGATCAACGGCGGAGCACGGGCTGCTGCCCCGACGCTCGCCCCCCGAAACCCGGACCCCGGCCAGATCCCGCCGGGCAAGGCAGCAGGACCGGTCGCCCTGGCTGCGCGGCGACCGCCCCCAACCCTACCGGCCCATATGTACGAGGGTCAGTGCTCAGGTGACTCAACCGGCGCCGATGTGACCAGTTCCGTCAGTACACCGTGACAATCCTTGGGGTGCAGGAAGGTGATTCGTGACCCCATGGAGCCGCGTCGCGGCTCTTCGTACAGCACCCGTACGCCCTTGTCCCGGATGTCCGCCGACTCCGCGTCGACATCCGCCGTACCGAAAGCGATGTGATGGACACCCTCTCCGTTCTTGTCGAGCCACTTGGCGACGGTGGAGTCCGGACGGGTGGGCTCCAGCAACTGGAGGTACGAGGCACCGCCGTCGGACGTATCGTTGATCTTGAGCATGGCCTCGCGCACGCCCTGTTCCTCGTTGACCTCGGAGTGGAACACCTCGAAGCCGTACGTGGAGCGGTAGAACTCGACGGTCGCGTCGAGGTCGTGGCAGGCGATCCCGATGTGGTCGATTCGCGTCAGCATGCTGTTAGTGGAGCGCTCCTCGGGTGGTTACGCAACGTGCGCGCGATCACACCGAAGGGCCGGTGACGGGTTGCGGTACCGCTCAGTACATTCGAAGTAAACCCTCGTTCACTCCTCGGCTGTGCAGGCCGGTAAGGGGATCACAGCTCATGTCTTCTGGAACGAACACCTCGGTGATCGTCGCGGGTGCCCGGACGCCCATGGGGCGGTTGCTGGGCTCGCTGAAGTCCTTCTCGGGAGCCGACCTCGGCGGCTTCGCGATCAAGGCCGCCCTCGACCGTGCGGGGATCGGCGGCGACCAGGTGCAGTACGTGATCATGGGCCAGGTGCTCCAGGCCGGCGCGGGCCAGATCCCGGCCCGGCAGGCCGCGGTCAAGGCCGGCATCCCGATGAACGTCCCGGCGCTCACGATCAACAAGGTGTGTCTGTCCGGCCTCGACGCCATCGCGCTCGCCGACCAGCTCATCCGCGCGGGTGAGTTCGACATCGTGGTGGCCGGCGGCCAGGAGTCCATGACCAACGCCCCGCACCTGCTGCCCAAGTCCCGTGAGGGCTACAAGTACGGCGCGGTCGAGGTGCTCGACGCGATGGCGCACGACGGCCTGACCGACGCCTTCGAGAACATCGCGATGGGCGAGTCCACCGAGAAGCACAACACCCGCCTGGGCATCGGCCGCGCCGAGCAGGACGAGATCGCGGCCCTGTCCCACCAGCGCGCCGCCGCCGCCCAGAAGAACGGCGTCTTCGAGGCCGAGATCACCCCGATCGAGATCCCGCAGCGCAAGGGCGAGCCGGTCGTCTTCAGCAAGGACGAGGGCATCCGCGGCGACACCACGGTGGACTCCCTGGGCAAGCTCCGCCCGGCGTTCACCCGGGACGGCACGATCACCGCCGGCACCTCCTCGCAGATCTCGGACGGTGCGGCGGCCGTGGTCGTGATGAGCAAGGCCAAGGCGCAGGAACTGGGCCTGGCCTGGATCGCCGAGATCGGCGCCCACGGCAATGTCGCGGGCCCGGACAACTCGCTCCAGTCCCAGCCGTCCAACGCCATCGCGCACGCCCTGCGCAAGGAGGGCCTGGAGGCCGCCGACCTCGACCTGATCGAGATCAACGAGGCGTTCGCCGCCGTCGCCGTCCAGTCCATGAAGGACCTGGGCGTCACCACGGACAAGGTGAACGTCAACGGCGGCGCGATCGCCCTGGGCCACCCGATCGGCATGTCCGGCGCCCGGCTGGTGCTGCACCTGGCGCTGGAGCTGAAGCGGCGCGGCGGCGGCGTCGGCGCGGCCGCCCTGTGCGGCGGCGGCGGCCAGGGCGACGCCCTGATCGTGCGGGTGCCCAAGGGCTGACCCGAGCTGTCCGACCCTTCCTCGAACGGAGCTGTGATGCAGGACGTCCCCTCGCTGGTCGCCCAGGCCAGGGAAGGCAGGCCGCGGGCCGTGGCCCGGCTGATCTCCCTGGTGGAGGGGGCGTCCCCGCAGCTCAGGGAGGTGATGGCGGCCCTCGCGCCGCTCACGGGCAACGCGTACGTGGTGGGCCTCACCGGCTCCCCGGGCGTCGGCAAGTCGACGTCCACCTCGGCGCTGGTGACGGCCTACCGCAAGCAGGGCCGGCGGGTCGGGGTGCTGGCCGTCGACCCGTCCTCGCCGTTCTCCGGCGGCGCCCTGCTCGGTGACCGCGTCCGGATGTCGGACCACGCGTCCGACCCCGGCGTCTACATCCGCTCCATGGCCACCCGGGGCCATCTGGGCGGTCTCGCCTGGGCCGCCCCGCAGGCCATCCGCGTCCTGGACGCGGCCGGCTGCGACGTGATCCTGGTCGAGACGGTCGGCGTCGGCCAGTCGGAGGTGGAGATCGCCTCCCAGGCCGACACCTCGGTGGTGCTGCTCGCCCCGGGCATGGGCGACGGCATCCAGGCCGCCAAGGCGGGCATCCTGGAGATCGGTGACGTCTACGTCGTCAACAAGGCCGACCGGGACGGCGCCGACGCCACCGCCCGCGAGCTGAACCACATGCTGAGCCTCGGCCAGTCCCGTGCCCCGGGCGACTGGCGGCCGCCGATCGTCAAGACGGTCGCGGCCCGCGCCGAGGGCGTGGACGAGGTCGTCGAGGCGCTGGAGAAGCACCGGGCCTGGATGGAGGAGCGCGGCGTCCTGGCCGAGCGCCGCCGGGCCCGCGCCTCCCGCGAGGTGGAGACGATCGCCGTCACCGCCCTGCGCGAACGCATCGGCGACCTGCACGGCGACCGCCGTCTCAGCTCCCTCGCGGAACGCATCGTCACCGGCGAGCTGGACCCGTACCGCGCGGCGGACGAGCTGGTGGCGGGCCTCACCGAGGGCTGACGGTTCCGGCGGCTCAGTCGTCCAGGTCCCGGGCCACGTCGCCCGTGCGGGCGTCGACGGTCCATGCGCCGGCCTTCGCGGTCTCCACGCTCCAGGCGGCCGTGCCCCCGTCGTCGTCCAGCTCGACATCGGTGACCGTGCCCTTGGCGGCCACGGCCTCGGCGGCCTCGCGGGCGTCCACCGTCGTGCCCTTCAGGGCGGCGAGGTCCTCGCGGCCGTCGTCGTCCCCGCCGTCGCGATGGGCGCCGAGGATCTCGGTGCTGTCGGGGGAGACGATGACGGTGTACTCGGTGCCGTCGGCGGTCACCACGTCCACCTCCCAGGCGCCGGCGTCCCGGCCGTCGTCCTCGCGGTCGGCGGCCACGGCGGTGCCGGGGGTGTGCGCCAGCGCGGCGGCGAGGGCCTTGGCGATGCCGGTCTGCTGAGCGGTGTCGGCCTTGTCCGCCTTGTCTGCCTTGGCGGTCGTGTCGGCCTGGGCGGCCGTCACCGTGTGGGCGGTCCGGGCCGTGCCGGTGTCCGGCTCGTCGTCCGCGAGGGCGAGCGCCGTACCGCCGGCGGCGGCGAGCGCGAGGGACGTGACGACGGCGGCGACGGCGAACGTGCGCTTCATGGGGTTCCTCCCGAGTCGGTGTCTTCTCGACGGGACCCACGCTGCCCGAACCCTCCTGAAGGCACGCTGAAGCCACCTGAAGACCGCTTCAGCTTGGATTTGGCACCCTGAACCCCATGCGCCTGCTCATCGTCGAGGACGAACGCCGCCTCGCCCTCTCCCTGGCCAGGGGACTGACCGCCGAGGGCTACGCCGTGGACGTCGTCCACGACGGCCTGGAGGGGCTGCACCGGGCGAGCGGGACGCCGTACGACCTGGTCGTCCTCGACATCATGCTGCCCGGGATGAACGGCTACCGGGTCTGCGCCGCCCTGCGCGCCGCCGGCCACGACGTGCCGATCCTGATGCTCACCGCCAAGGACGGCGAGTACGACGAGGCCGAGGGCCTGGACACGGGCGCCGACGACTATCTGACCAAGCCCTTCTCGTACGTCGTCCTCGTCGCCCGGATCAAGGCGCTGCTGCGGCGCCGCGCCCAGGGCGCCGGGGCGTCGCCCGTGCACGTCCTCGGCGAGCTGCATGTGGACACCGCCGCCCGGCGGGTGCTGCTCTCCGGCACCGAAGTGGTGCTCACCGCCAAGGAGTTCGCCGTCCTGGAGCAGCTCGTGGTGCGGGCCGGGGAGGTGGTGTCCAAGGCGGAGATCCTGGAGCACGTCTGGGACTTCGCCTACGAGGGCGACCTCAACATCGTCGAGGTGTACGTCAGCGCCCTGCGCCGCAAGCTGGGCGCCGGTCTCATCGGCACCGTGCGCGGCGCCGGGTACCGGCTGGAGCGGCCGGCGGCGGCGCGATGAGCGCCCGGTTCGGTTCGGTGCGGGCCCGGGCGACGCTCGGCGCCACCCTCGTCGTCGCCGTCGCGCTCCTCGCGGCCGGCACCGCCGTCCTGCTGGCGCTGCGCTCCAGCCTGACCGACCAGGCGGACGGCCGGGCGGAGCGCTCCGCGCGGGCGGTCGCCGCCCAGCTCGCGGTGGGGACGCCGTACGACCGGCTGTCCGCGATGGACGACGACGAGCGGCCGGTGCGGATCGTGGACACCGGCGGCCGGGCGGTCGCCTCCAGCGAGGATCTGGAGCGCATCGACGTGCCGGACCCCGACGACGACGCGGGCGACGACCTCGACCCCGGGGAGACCGACGACGAGACCCGCTATCTCGACGGCACCGCCACGGTCGACGGCGACACCGCCTCGTACCGGTTCGCCGCCGTCGCGGTGCGGGGGCCCGACGGCGGTCCCGTCACCGTGTACGCGGGCGCCCCGCTGGACGCCGAGCGCGGCGCCGTGGGCACCGCCCTCACCGCCATGCTGATCGGCTTCCCGCTGCTGCTCGCGGTCGTGGCGGGGGTGACCTGGCTGGTCACCCGGCGGGCGCTGCGGCCGGTCGAGGGCATCCGGCGGGAGATGGCCGCGATCACCGCCTCCGCCGACCTCGGGCGCCGGGTGCCCGAGCCGGACACCCATGACGAGATCGCCCGGCTGGCGCGGACCACCAACGAGACGCTGGCCGCGCTGGAGGCGTCCGTGGAGCGCCAGCGCCGGTTCGTCGCCGACGCCTCCCACGAGCTGCGCAGCCCGATCGCCTCGCTGCGCACCCAGTTGGAGGTGGGTGCCGCGCATCCCGGTCTGCTGGACGTGGCGGGCGCGGTCGAGGACACCGTACGGCTCCAGCGGCTCGCCGCCGATCTGCTGCTGCTGGCCCGGCTGGACGCGGGGGAGGGGCCGGTGCCCGGCGCCCGGGTCGACCTCGTGGCGCTGGCCCGGGAGGAGGCGGCGGGGCGGCCCGGGGTGACCGTGTCCGCCGCCGGGCCGGTGGAGGCGGGCGGCTCGCGGGGGCAGCTCGGGCGGGTGCTGGCCAACCTGCTGGACAACGCGCGGCGGCACGCCCGGAGCGGGGTCTCGGTGACCGTGCGCGCGGAGGGGCGCGGGCAGGACGCCCGGGCGGTCGTCACCGTCGACGACGACGGGGACGGGGTGCCCGCGGCGGACCGGGAGCGGATCTTCGAGCGGTTCGTGCGGCTGGACGACGCGCGGGCCCGGGACGACGGCGGCGCGGGCCTGGGGCTGGCCATCGCCCGGGACGTGGCCGTGCGGCACGGCGGCACGCTCACGGTGGGTGACGCGCCGGCAGGCGGGGCCCGGTTCGAGCTCCGCCTGCCGGTCTTCCGGGACGCGCGGGACGTCTAGGCCCTGCCGCCCCTGGGCCCCTGGGTCCTAGGGGCGTCCGCGCTGTCCGCGGAGGTGTTCCGCGATGGGCTTGAGGGACTTGTCCAGCTCGAGGAGCGCCTCGGGCGAGAGCAGGTCGATGAAGTGGCGCCGCACCGACGCCACATGGTGGGGTGCGACCTTCTGCATCGTCTCCATGCCGTGCTCCGTCAGCACCGCGTACAGACCGCGGCGGTCGGACTCGCAGTTCTCACGGCGTACCAGGTTCGCGTTCTCCATGCGGGTGATCTGGTGCGAGAGACGGCTCTTGGACTGGAGGGTGGCGGACGCGAGGTCGCTCATCCGCATACGGACGTCGTCCGACTCGGAGAGGTTCACCAGGATCTCGTAGTCGTTCATCGTGAGGCCGAACGGCTGGAGGTCTTTTTCGAGCTGGTAGGTCAACAGGCGGTTGACCTCCAGGTGGGTGCGCCAGGCGCACTGCTCCGCGTCGTTCAGCCAGCGAGTGGCCGTTTCGGTCTCCATGAATGAAGTCTACCTAAAATGTTGAAATGCGTACTAGCGAAGGTCGTGTGACGGTGGGCAGGCGTTCGATGTCACACTCCGCAGACTACCGCTCACAGCCCGAAGCGACGCTGGAGGTCTCCGAGCTGTCCGGGAAGGCGCGGTCCCGCCGACTGCCCGCCGTGCCCGCCGGCCATCCCGCCGCCGGGCACCCCCGGCTGGTGCGGAACGACCCCCGCCGCCTGCTCGGCCATGAGCGTCTCGGACGACTGGAGCAGCACCGTCCCGGCGCCGACGAACTCGAACTGATGCTCCTCGCCGGAGGCCCCGCCCAGCCCCGTCAGTGCACGTAGACCGCCCATGACGCCGGTCATGTACCCATGGTCGTAGTGATGGCAGGGGGAGGGGCAGTCGGCCCAGCCGACGAGCGCCTGCGGGTCCACCCGGATCGGAGGTTCCATGAACACCACCGGACCGTTAGACGCGGCGACGAACTTTCCGGTTCCGATCAGCGTGAGGAATCCCGGGACGATGGATTGCTTCAACGCGAGACTTGGCTGAAAAGCGAGCAGATTGCCGGAGCGAATGGTCAGGTTGCCGTCGTCCAGATCGTAGGAATTCACGTCGAAGGCCCGGTCGGCGAGGAGCATCTTGCCCGAGCCCTCCGCCACGACCCAGTCGCTCGCGTGCAGTGGCGAATGGAACGACGTACGCACCAGACGGTCCAGCCGGCCGTGTCCGACGCCGTTGAAGTCGATCGAGCCGTAGTAGGCGATCATCTTCCCCTTCTGGAGGAACCACTGGCTCCCCTTCAGCTCCACACAGAAGGTGTACGCGTTCACGTTGTCGTCGACCGGGAGGGTCAGGGGGTCGTGCACGATGGGGCCCGCGCCGGGGTAGCCGCTCACAGTTTCTCCTCCGACGCCTGGACGAACACCACACCATGACCGCTCAGTTCGAGCTGGAACGCCTCACCGGAGCCGCGCCCCACCATGTCCCGCCAGCCCAGCGCGGTCGACAGCTTGTTGCGGACGTCTCCCTGGTGGGCGACGTACGCCTGCGGGTCGACGTGCACCGGGCGCTGCGGGGTGATCGGGATCTCGAAGACACCGCCGTGCGCCATGACGGCGACCGCGCCGTGCCCCTTGAGGGTCGTGGTGAACAGGCCCTGGCCGCTGACCTGGCCGCGGACCATGCCCATCACCCCGCCCTGCGAGCCCAGGAACATGGTGCCCTGCTGGAGCGTGCCCTCGAAGGCCAGCAGCCGGTCCGCCTCGACGTACAGGGTGTCGCCGGTGAGCCGGATCACGTGCACATGGTGGCCGCCGTGCCCGAACAGGACCGTGCCGCTGCCCTCGACGCTCATCAGGGGGGTGTCCTCGTTGGCCAGGCGGCGCCCGATCATGGACATCACCCCGCCCTGACCGCCCTGCATGTTCGGGGTGAAGGACACCTCGCCGCGGTACGCCAGCATGGCGCCGCGCTGACTGAACAGCCGCTGCCCGGGAACCACCGTGGCTTCGAGCATCTTGGAGTTGATCTCTCGGAAGGCCATGTCAGACGTCCCCCGCGATCGTGTTGCGCTCGCTCGGCTGGACGTACACCAAGCCGTCCCCCTCGAACCGGATCTGGAACGCCTCGCCGCCGCCCTCGCCCAGGAACGTGCGGAACGTCACCCCCGACTGGAAGGACTGCCGCACCGCGCCCTGGTGCGCGATGTACGCGCCGGGGTCGACGGTCAGCGGGTACTGCGGGCTGACCCGCAGCACCACGGCCGGGCCGTCGGACATGATCGCCGCCTGGCCGTGCCCCTCGACGGTCGTCGTGAACAGGCCGTTGCCCTGGGTCGCCCCGCGCAGGCCGGTGAAGCTCGTGCCGGTGCGCAGCCCCGACTCCGTCGCGAGGAGGTTGCTGGACTCGACGTACAGCGTGTCGCCCTGGAGGCGGACGAGGTTGATCTCGGACGCGCGGTCGGCGAACCAGCACGTGCCCTGCCCTGTCACCTCCATCACCGTCATCTGCTCGCCGGTGAGCCGCCGGGTGACCATCCCCCGGATGCCCTCACCGCCGCCACTGAGCTTCTTGAAGGTCATCTGACCGTCGTACGCGACCATCGAGCCGTTCTTCGCCTTCACGGCGTCCCCGGTCATGTCGACGGCCAGCACCTTGCTGCCTTGCAGTCGGAACATCGCCACGCGACGAAAGGTAGCCCTCGCGGGGGTGGATGGAACAGGGCCCACGGGTGGATACCGACCCCGACCGGACCCTGAGGGCGGTCTCGGGGTGGCCGTTTGCTTCAATGGGGCGAGCGCTTGTGCGTGCGTTCACAAGTCGCCGCGCCGATGACGCCCGACTTGTCCGATCCTCGCTGACCCCCGCCGACCCCCCGAAGGTGACCCGTGGACCTGAAGACCGCCTCCGCCCTCCGCCGCCTCCGCCTGGTCTCCGCCCCCGAGGCGGTGTCCTTCCTGCTGCTGCTCGTCTGCTCGGTGCTGAAGCGGACCACGGAGTTCAACGCGGTACCCGTCATGGGCATGATCCACGGCGTGCTGTTCGTCCTCTACGTGGTCCTCTGGGCGTTCGCCTGGTACCGCGCGAAGTGGTCGCTGGGGACGTCGGCCCTCTACCTCCTGTTCTCCGTCCTCCCGGCCGGCGGCTTCTTCGCCGACCGCCGGCTGCGCCGTGAGGCCGAGGACGCGGTCATCGCCTCCCGCGCCCGCAGGACCGGGGTCGTGAACGCGTGATCGTCGCCTTCTCGGTCACCCCGCTGGGGGTCGGCGAGGACGTCGGGGAGTACGTCGCCGACGCCGTCCGGGTGGTCCGCGCGTCCGGCCTGCCGCACCGCACCGACGCCATGTTCACCTCGATCGAGGGCGAGTGGGACGAGGTCATGGACGTCGTCCGGCGCGCCGTCGCCGCCGTCGAGGCACGCGCGCCGCGGGTCTCCCTGGTCCTCAAGGCGGACATCCGCCCCGGCGTCACGGACGGGCTGACGTCGAAGGTGGAGACGGTGGAGCGGTACCTGGCGGAGTAGCCCGCCGGACCCCGCCGCCCGCCTCCGCACCGCCGCAGGTAGGCGATCCCGGTGAATCTCGGCGCCTCCCGGGCCCCCGTGCCGGTGCCCCGCGACGGGCCCGGCCGGGTGTCCGCGCCCCCACCGGCCCGGCGCGGATCCGCACACCTGTGTGCTGTCGAGTCGTCAAACCGCAAAGCCCGCACGGCACTTGGGCGTCCGCCCGGCGAAACCGCGCGGACGGTACACCCGTTTGATCAGTCCCTCAATAGGGCGACCGGGTGACGGGTTTCGCCACCCCCGCCATGGTTAATGTCTCCCCGGATCGATCACAGGCGACGGGCCTGGCGTTCAGCGGGAGGATGCGTGACTGGGTGGCGCGGGCCGGGACTTCTCGGCAGGGCGGTCACGGCGTTCGTACTGACGGCGCTGCTGTCCGTCGCCGGCGGAGGTGACTCCGGCCGGGTGCCGGGCTGCGGGCCCGCCCGGGGCGATCTCACCGTCGACGACCTGCCCGCCGGATCCTCGGTGATCCGCTGCGCCGCCGTCGGCCGGCTCCTCACCCGGGACGGCGTCGGCGTCGCCGTACCCGAACCGGGCGTCACGGTCGCCGTCGAGGCGCTGACCGTGGACGGCGCCGCCCGCGGCCTCACCGTACGGGTCGCCGCCGACGGCACGGTCTCCTACGACGACGACCACACCGCACCCGGCGACCGTGCGGCGACGGGCGCGGGCAGCCGCGCCGACTCGCCCGCGGCCTGCGACGACTCCGCGTTCACCACCGCGGACCGCAAGGAGTACAACACCTACGACTGGTTCATCGGGGACGGCCCGATGCCCGGCGGGATCTCCCGCGCCGAGGCCCGCCGCGCCTTCGAGGACGCCATCGCCACCATCACCACCAGCCGCAACGACTGCGGCTTCGCCGACACCGTCCGGGCCAAGGCGCGGTTCGTGGCCGCCACCCATCACGAGGCCGACGTCGACGCCGAGGCCCGCTGCACCACCCGCGACGGCCTGAACGTCTGGGACGCGGGCGACCTCAGCAGCGGGGTCGTCGCCACCACCTGCTCCTGGAGCAACCCGGTGCCGGGACCGCGCCCCGACCAGCTCATCGAGGCGGACGTCCGCTTCAACATCCGCCACTACCGCTTCACCAACAACCCGCACAGCGACACCTGCGACAACGCCTACGACATCCGCAGCGTCGCCACGCACGAGGCGGGCCATGTCTTCGGCCTCGGCCACGCGGGCCCCGGGCACGGCAACCTCACCATGTACGCGAACTCGTACATCTGCTCCACCAGCGCCCGCACGTTGGGCAAGGGGGACGTGCTCGGGCTGCGCCGGCTGTACTGAGCGGCTTGATGTGCGGAGGACTCAGCCGGCCGTCCCGCCCGTCGCCAGCGCCATCCCCAGCGGGGTCCGCTCGTACAGCACCTGATGGCCGTAGCGCCGCGCGACGAGCAGTCCCGCGTCCCGCAGCAGTGTCAGATGCGCGGAGACCGACGACGGCGCGAGACCGAGGCGGTGGGCGAGGGCGACGGTGCCGGCCGGTTCGTCGAGCGCGGCCAGCACCCCGGCCCGGCCGCGCCCGAGGAGCCGTACGAGCACCTCGGGGGCGGTCCGGTCCTCGGGCTCGGCCCACAGACCGGCGATGCCGCGCGCCGGGTAGACGAGCGTCGGCTGCCACGGCGGGTCCCAGGTGCTCACCACGTCCGGCCAGATGAACACGCTCGGCATCAGCACCAACCCCTGCCCGTCCAGCCGCCGTTCGTGCACGACGCGGGACTCGACGGTCAGCGTCCCGGCCCGCCAGCCGAACCGCCGGCTGATCTCCGGCAGCAGCCCGCCGAGCCCCACCTCGGCCAGCCGGCGCGAATGGAACGCCACGTCCGCCTCCAGCAGGGCCCGCAGCCGCGGCCAGTCCGGCGCCACCAGGGTGTGCCAGGTCTCCTCCAGGGCGTCCGCCAGCTCCCGGACCATGCCGGCGGGGTCCGCCAGCCACCGCCGCCCGCGCGCCGAACCGAGGGCGCCCGGGGTGTCGGCCAGCGACCGGGCGGTGTCCGTGCGCGCCGCCGCCGGATCGCTCGCCCGCACGGCGGCGATCTCCTCCTCGAAGGAGGCGGCGGGACCGACCGGGGGCGGGCACAGCCAGTCGGGGGAGTGGCCCCGCCGCGGCATCAGCAGCCACAGCCCCGCGAGGTCCAGGCCCGCCGCCACCGACGCCGCGCGCCGCAGCCAGGGCGCGTGATAGCCGTGCCGCTCGGGTCGCTTGAGCATCCGCACCACCTCCTGCGTCTCCCAGAGCGGGGACACGGCGAAACGGCAGCGCAGGAAGTCGTCCTCGCCGAAGTGCAGACGCGAGGGCACGGGGCCTCCTCCGGGGCGACGGGAGTCGGGTGCCGGCCGGAACATTCGGCCAGGGCCGAAACTATAGGCCGCGCGGCCCTCATTGAGCACGCTGCCCGACATGCCAGAGGTCACCACCCCCGCCCCGCAGGCCGCACCCCCGACCGGGTACGCGCGCGTCCTCGCCGTCCCCGAGTTCCGCGCCGTGTTCGCCGCCCACACGCTCTCCCTGCTCGGCGTGGTCGTCGCCGAGATCGCCCTCGCGGTCCTCGTCTACGACCTCACCGGCTCCCCGCTGATGAGCGCGCTCACCTTCGCCCTGGGCTTCCTGCCCTACGTCGTCGGCGGCACCCTGCTCGCGGGCGTCGCCGACCGCTTCCCGGCCCGCCGGGTACTGGTGGTCTGCGATCTGGTGTGCGCGCTGTGCGTCGTACCGATGGCCGTGCCGGGGGCGCCGCTGGCCGTGCTGCTCGCCCTGCGCTGCGCCCTGGCCGTCGTCTCCCCGGTGTTCGGCGGCACCCGGATGGCGACGCTCGCCGACATCCTCGGCGACGGCGACCTGTTCGTCCTCGGCCGTTCCCTGCTGCGGATCGTCTCGCAGAGCGCGCTGCTGGCCGGCTACGGGCTCGGCGGTCTGCTGCTCACCGTCGCCGCGCCGCGCCAGGCCCTGCTGGTGACCGTCGGCACCTTCCTGGCCTCCGCCGCGATCCTGCGCCTGGGCACCCGCCGTCGCCCCGCCCGCTCCCGCGCCGACGGCACGCTGGTCCGGGACTCGCTCAAGGGCGCCCGGCTGGTGCTGGTCGACCGGCGGGTACGGGTGCTGCTCCTGCTCACCTGGATCCCGCCGGTGTTCTCGGTCGCGCCGGAGGCCCTGGCGGCGCCGTACACCGACGAGCTGGGCGCCGGGCCGATCGCGCTCGGCCTGCTGATGTGCGCGCTGCCGGTCGGCACGATCGCGGGCGAGCTGTACGCGGGGTCCCGGCTCCGCCCCGCCGCCCGCGAGCGGATCGCCCTGCCGCTGGTCTGCCTCACCCTGCTGCCCTACCTCGGCTTCGCCCTGCGCCCCGGCCTCGCCGTCTCCCTCCTGCTGCTGGTGGTCTCCGGCGCCGGGACGGCGTACACCCTCGGGGTCGACCAGTGGTTCGTGCGGGCCGTCCCGGAGGAACTGCGCGGCCGGGCGATGACCCTGCTCACCGCCGGGCTCATGACCTTCCAGGGCGTCGGGATGGCGCTGGCGGGCGTCGCGGCGGAGCTGGCGGGCGTACGGGCGGCGGTCGCCGGGGCCGGTGCCCTCGGCACCCTGTGCTGTCTGCTGCTGGCCCGGGAGGCCCGGCGGACCGAAAGCCGAGACGGGGCTGACCAGGATATGACCGGCGGGTAGGGTCTGGTGCCGTGCCGAAGCCGCTCAGCCTTCCTTTCGACCCCATCGCCCGCGCCGACGAGCTCTGGAAGCAGCGCTGGGGCAGCGTGCCGTCCATGGCCGCGATCACCTCGATCATGCGCGCCCACCAGATCCTCCTCGCCGAGGTGGACGCGGTCGTCAAGCCGTACGGGCTGACCTTCGCCCGCTACGAGGCGCTGGTGCTGCTCACCTTCTCCAAGGAGGGCGAGCTGACCATGTCGAAGATCGGCGAACGGCTCCAGGTGCACCCCACCTCGGTGACCAACACCGTCGACCGCCTGGTCCGCTCCGGCCTGGTCGCCCGACGCCCCAACCCCAACGACGGCCGCGGCACCCTCGCCGTCATCACGGACAAGGGCCGAGAGGTCGTCGAGTCCGCCACCCGCGACCTGATGGCCATGGACTTCGGCCTCGGCGCGTACGACGCGGAGGAATGCGCAGAAATCTTCGCAATGCTGCGCCCCTTGCGGGTGGCGGCACGGGATTTCGAGGACGAGTAGAGGGCCCGCCGACGCGTCAGCCGCTCGTCCTGAGCAGCCGGTCGGCGAGCAGCAGCGCGAGGGGGCCCGCGGGCAGCAGAAAGCGGCCCTCGGCGGCCGCGGCGATCGCGTCGGGCAGGGGCCACCAGGTGAGCTTGAAGTCCCTCTCGGTGTCGTTGAGTTCCTGGGGGCCGAGCGTGAGCTCTTCGGCGAGGTAGAGGGAGATCCTCGCTTCACTGCCGAGAGTGATGGCGTAGGTGCCGAGGTGACGCCACTTCGTGGCGGTGACCCCCGCTTCCTCCCGAAGCTCACGGCGCGCACACTGCTCGGCGTCCTCGCCCGGGTCCTGCCTGCCGCCGGGAAGGAACACCTCCCCGTGCCGGGCGTCGCGCGAACTGAGTACGGCGACGCGTCCGCCCTCGTCGAGGGCGACGACGACGGACGCGTTCTGAAGGTTCGGGCTGTCGGTCATGCACTCAGTTCTGCCAGGTGTGCGGTGACGGTGTCGACCAGTTCGCCGGGAGTGCGGTCGTCCGTGTCGATGATGACCGCCGTGGGATCGTCCGCTGCCACCTTGTCGAAATTGAAGCGGAGCCGTTCGAGACGCCCGGGGACCGTGATCATGTCGTGGTCGTCCTGGTTGTAGTCCTTCTTGCCGGCCATGCGGGCGTGGAGTGTTCGGTCCGTGCACCGCAGGTAGAACGTGCGGTCGGGGGTGGGGAGATACGGGCGGAACGGGACGAGCAGATCGGCGACCTGCGCCATGTCGAGTTCGTGGACGGCGGAGTGGTACGCGAGCACCGACGAGACGAAGCGATCGGCGACGACGGGCCCGCGTTCCCCGTGGTTCCGGATGACATCGGCGGCGTGGAGGACACCGGAGAGATAGAAGGCGAACTGCGGCAGGGCACGCGTGCGCGCATTCATGACCGGTGCCCACGGCATGTAGAAGTCGGGCACGGTGTGCAGGGTTCCGGCGTCCAGGCGCTCTGTGAGAAGGCGGGCGAGGGTGGATTTCCCGATGCCGGAGATTCCTTCCAGGACGATGAACGGGCCGTTCCTCCGGGTGGGCGCGCCGGGCCTGTGGGCGCCGTGCAGGCGGCTCACAGGGTGCCCTCGGTGAAAGAGGTCAGGTGGCGGGCGACCACCGAAGCGATGTCGTGCTGTTGGGCGAGATGGGGCCGGACGTCCAGGCGCAGATCGTCGCGCAGCAGGCACGGCTGTACGCCGCCGGCGTGGTCCAGTCGCAGCGACCAGAACCCTTCGACGCACCGCGGCTTGAGAGGGCAGGTACCGCACTGTCCGACGTGATGGCGCCCCAGCTCCCGCTGGATGACGTCGATCTCCACGCCGTCGATGCGGAAGACGCGGCGGCCCTGGCCGACTCCGGCGATCTCGGTGCGCTCGTCGGTGGTGAGGGTCCGAAGGTGCTGGACAAGCCCGTCGGCCGGGACGGCCGAGTGACGGCGGGAGTCGTTGAAGTCGGTGTCCACCAGCTCGATGAACTGCACCGGGAGCCGTCGTTCCAAGGCGTAGGCCAGGATGGGCAGGATCTCGTGGGCGTTCTCGCGCTGGAGAAGAGTGTTCAGTTCCACCCGTTCGAACATCTCCCGGGCCGCGTCGATGCCGTCGAGGATCCGGCCGATGCCGAAACGCACGCCCGCGATCTCGTACAGGCTGGCGTCGGAGAAGTAGTGAAGGGAGACCTTCACCTTGTCCACGCGTGTGGTGGCCAGCCACGCCGCGTTGCGGCGGATGAGACTGCCATTCGTGATTAGCGTGTACGAACCGTCGGCGCCCGCGTCGGGCAGTCCCGTGAGGACCGGCCGGGCGAGCGGGGAGAGGAGCGGTTCACCGCCGGTGAAGTAGACGCGCTTCAGCCCCGCGGCGATCACGTCATGGAGCACCCTGAGGTAGTCGTCGGGCCTGAGCTCTCCGGGGCGCGGGCGGTCCTCGCGGTGCAGCCGGGTGCGGGGCGGCGGTACGTCTCCCTCGTTGTGGCAGAACCAGCATGCCTCGTTGCAGAGCGGGGTCAGGGACACCCGGAACTGCCCGCGCAACGCGGCGAAGTTCCGCAGTGCCGTCCAGTCGGTGGCGTGCGGAGACGAGGCCGACAGGATCGGGATGGTCATGTGCTGTCCTCCGATGGTCGTGTCGAGCTGATGGTGTTGGCCGAGCTCACGTCCGGGCTCTCAGCACGGCCCAGACGGACTTGCCGACCGGGCGCAGGGTCACGCCCCAGTCGAGGGCGAGTGCCTCCACAAGGGCCAGGCCGCGGCCGCCGGTCTCGCTCTTGCCGGGCTCGCGTTTCACCGGCCGGGCCGGGGAACGGTCGGTGACCTCGATCCGGACGGTGTCCGGAGTCGGTCGCTCCAGGGCCAGACGGCAGCGCCCGGGTTCCTTCGGGTTGTGTGCGCCGGAATGACGGATCGCGTTGGTGACCAGCTCGCACGTGACCAGCTCGACGTCCGCGACGAGCTCTGCCGGAAGACCCCAGCGCTCCACCGTGGTCCGCGCTGTCCTGCGTGCCCGGGTCGCGCTCGAAGGGAGGCAGACGAGTCCCACGTCATGGCGGGGATGTCCGCCCCCGTCGCCGCCCCCGTGGGCGTGCGGTTGCGGGACGGCGGACGCCGGTCCTCTAGAAGTCATGTTGGTCATCGCGGCCTCACGTTCGGGCGGCTGGGGATGCGGCGGCCGTCCCACGAAGGGGTGCGGGGCGGCCGCCCGGTCCAGAACGGCCCCTGGCATGGGGCGCGTTGCTGTCCTGACGACCAGTGAACGGTTACTCAGTGCTGTGGGACCATCACAGATGCGGCACCCGCATACGGATATGAGCCGTGCGGTACGGGCAGGCGTTCGGCGCCATGGGGACTCGTAACGTGGGGGTGTGCGGTGATGTGGCAGGCGACAGCGATCCGGGAGGCGTCCCGGGCCGGGGACTACGGCAAGGTCATCGAACTTGTCCGGCAGGACCGGCGCATGACTCAGGCGCAGCTCGGCGGGGCGATCGGTCTTTCGCAGTCGGCCGTCTCCCGGCTGGAGAAGCGTGGCACGCGTACGTACGGCACGGACGTCCTGGCAGCGGCGTCCGCACACCTGGGCATTCCGCCGACATTGGTGGGGCTCGCGGACAGTCGCCCACAGGGGCATGCGAACGGTGATGACGACGTGGACCGACGAAAATTTCTCGGGGGCGTCGCGGCGACAGCGGCGACACCGGTACTGGCGGCACTGCCCGACAGGGCCGGTGCGGCAGGCGGTCAGATCGCCGCGCTGCGGCTGCCGACCTCGGCGTACCGGCGACTCGACGCCTCCACGCCGTCCCGAGATCTCTCCGAGGCCGTGAAGTCGCACATGCGGCTCATCCAGAGCGTCACCGTCGCAGCGACGGGCGAAGGCGACCGCAACCGTCTCGCAGCGGTCGGCAGCGAGGCCGCGAGTCTCGCCGGGTGGCTGGCCTGGGACATGGGCGACCACGGGTCTGCGCGTGCCTGGTACGGCTCGGCCGTCAAAGCGGCACGGACGGCCGGGGATCCGCTCCTGACGGCCTATCAGGCAGGCAGCCTGGCCCAGTTCGAGGCGCACGCGGGCAACGGCGCCGAGGCTCTGAACCTGGCAAGGCGAGCCCGACGCGTGCTCGGGGACCGTCGGCCACCGGTCGCAGACGCGTGGCTGCTGTCCGTGGAAGCCCTCGCCCATGCCGCCCACGGCGACGGCCGCTCGGCCGACAGGGCGCTCGTCGCGAGCCGTACGGCGGCCGAGGCGCTGCCCGAGGACCCGCCGCCCTGGCCCTGGGTGTTCTCCTTCGGCCCGGAGAAGGTGACCGCGTGCCGGGTGACCTGTGGGGCGCGGCTCGGCCGGGCGGACTGGGTGCTGTCGGACGACGTGGAGGCCCTCACCGTCGGCCACGCGAAGCAGCGCGCTCCTGGTGCTCGACATCGCCGCCGGACACCTCGCCGGTGGACGCGTCGAATCGGCATTCGCACTCGCCCGGCGGGCACTCGACACCGGGCTGACGTACAGGTCCGGGCGCATCGTGGAGCAGGCTCGCGCGGTGCGCCGTACTCTCACGACCGGCTCGCCGCCCAGGGTGGTGCGCGACTTCGACGAGCGCCTGCACGGCGTTCATCTTTAGGAGGACAGTCATGCGGGTGGGGATCACCGGGCACCGGGGGCTCGGGGCGGACGTGGGGCGGAGTGTGCGGGAGATGATCGTGGCGGCGGTGCGTGCCTACGACGCTGCCGAGCTGGTCGGTGTTTCGTGCATCGCGGACGGCCCCGACGCATGGTTCGCCGAGGCCGTGGTGGAGCACGGTGGCCGTCTTGAGGTGGTCGTTCCGGCTGTCGGATACCGCGACGCGCTTCCCGAGTGGCACCACGCGACCTTCGACGCCCTGCTGGGGAAGGCGTCCGCCACCCATGTGACCGGTATGGACGAGTCGACGCCCGAGGCGCACATGGCCGGCTCGGAGATCCTGGTGGGCCTGGCCGACGAACTCCTGGCGGTGTGGGACGGCGAGCCCGCCCGGGGGTTCGGCGGTACGGCGGACGTGGTCGCGTACGCGGAGCGTCACGGCACCCCGGTGCGGATCCTGTGGCCGGAGGGCGCCACTCGCTGATCCGGCGCCCTCGCGGCGAACGGACCGACCCCCGGCAAGATCGCCCGGAACAGCCCGTTACGCTCGCTGCATGAAGAGAAGCGTGCTGACCCGCTACCGCGTCCTGGCCTATGTGACCGGTGTGCTGCTGGTTCTCCTGTGCCTGTGCATGATCGGCAAGTACGTCCTGGATCTGGACGGCGCGGCGGACGCGACCCGTGCCGTGTCCATCGCGCACGGCTGGCTCTACGTCGTCTACCTGGTCTTCGCCTTCGACCTCGGCTCCAAGGCGAAGTGGCCGGTCGCCAAGCAGCTCTGGGTGCTGCTCGCGGGGACGATCCCGACGGCCGCGTTCTTCGTGGAGCGGAGGATCAGCCGGGAGCTGGAGGCGGCGGGGGACGGCGTCGACGCCTCTACCGCCCCCGCCAAGGCTTAACCGCTCGGACGTGCGCCTTCACCGCTGCTCCGCGGGCGGGCGGGTGGCCGCCCGCAGTCGTACGACGCCCGCGGCGGCCAGCCCGGCTCCCACCGCCAGGAGTGCGGCACCCGTGCCCACCACGCCCGGCGCGTGGGCGATCCACCGTGAGCCGACCCGGGTCGCGGTGACCTCGGCGGGGTCCTGCCGGCCGTCGTGGTCGACGAACGTGAGCCGGGTGCGCGGGACGGGTTCCGGGTCCGGATAGCTGCCGCGCAGCGCGTCCTCCCGGGCCTGGCGCTCCTGCCCCTCGGCCGCCTCGATCTGGGCGGCGGTCATGCCGAAGCAGTGCCATACGCTGCCGCCCTTGGCGGTGTGTTTTTCGTTGCACGAGATACGGGTGAAGGTCCGTGTGTCCAGCCCCGGTGCCCCGGCCCCGACGGCGGTCACCCCGCCTCCGGCGAGCAGCATCAGGGCCCCCGCCCCGAGCAGACCCACCGTGCGTACCCCGTTCACGTTCATCCCGGCTCCCCCTCGTCCGCCGTACGGCGCCAGGCTAGGCGATGCCGGCGCACCGGTCGTGTGGCGTGTCCTTACCGCCGTACGGCTTACTCGAGGCGGTCCCCCATCGACATTTACTAGGACGTCCTAGTAAATTCGAAGCATGGACGCTGACGCCATCGAGGAGGGCCGCCGTCGCTGGCAGGCCCGGTACGACGCTTCGCGCAAGCGCGACGCGGACTTCACCACGCTCTCCGGGGACCCCGTGGAGCCGGTGTACGGGCCCCGGCCCGGGGACCGGTACGAGGGCTTCGAGCGGATCGGCTGGCCCGGTGAGTACCCCTTCACCCGCGGCCTGTACCCGACCGGCTACCGGGGGCGTACGTGGACCATCCGGCAGTTCGCCGGGTTCGGCAACGCCGAGCAGACCAACGAGCGCTACAAGATGATCCTGGCCAACGGCGGCGGCGGCCTCTCCGTCGCCTTCGACATGCCGACGCTCATGGGCCGCGACTCCGACGACCGCCGCTCCCTGGGCGAGGTCGGCCACTGCGGGGTCGCCATCGACTCGGCCGCCGACATGGAGGTCCTGTTCAAGGACATCCCGCTCGGTGACGTCACCACGTCGATGACGATCAGCGGCCCCGCCGTCCCCGCCTTCTGCATGTACCTCGTCGCCGCCGAACGCCAGGGCGTCGACCCGGGCGTCCTCAACGGCACGCTCCAGACGGACATCTTCAAGGAGTACATCGCGCAGAAGGAGTGGCTCTTCCCGCCCGAGCCCCATCTGCGCCTGATCGGCGACCTGATGGAGCACTGCGCCGTCAACATCCCCGCCTACAAGCCGCTGTCGGTCTCCGGCTACCACATCCGCGAGGCCGGGGCGACGGCCGCGCAGGAGCTGGCGTACACCCTCGCGGACGGCTTCGCTTACGTCGAACTGGGCCTCAGCCGCGGGCTCGACGTCGACGTCTTCGCGCCCGGTCTGTCCTTCTTCTTCGACGCGCACCTCGATTTCTTCGAGGAGATCGCCAAGTTCCGTGCCGCGCGCCGGATCTGGGCCCGCTGGATGCGGGACGTCTACGGCGCGAAGTCGGACAAGGCGCAGTGGCTGCGCTTCCACACCCAGACAGCCGGTGTCTCGCTGACCGCCCAGCAGCCGTACAACAACGTCGTGCGTACGGCGGTGGAGGCGCTCGCCGCGGTGCTCGGCGGCACCAACTCCCTGCACACCAACGCCCTGGACGAGACCCTCGCGCTGCCGAGCGAGCAGGCCGCCGAGATCGCGCTGCGCACCCAGCAGGTGCTGATGGAGGAGACCGGCGTCGCCAACGTGGCCGACCCGCTGGGCGGTTCGTGGTACGTCGAGCAGCTCACCGACCGGATCGAGGCCGACGCCGAGCGGATCTTCGAGCAGATCAAGGAGCGCGGACTGCGGGCGCACCCCGACGGCCGGCACCCGATCGGGCCGATCACCTCCGGCATCCTGCGCGGGATCGAGGACGGCTGGTTCACCGGTGAGATCGCCGAGTCGGCGTTCCGCTACCAGCAGTCCCTGGAGAAGGGCGAGAAGCGGGTCGTCGGCGTCAACGCCCACACCGGTTCGGTCACCGGCGACCTGGAGATCCTGCGGGTCAGCCACGAGGTGGAGCGCGAGCAGGTGCGGGTGCTCGGCGAGCGCAGGACCGCCCGGGACGACGCCCGGGTGCGGAGCGCGCTGGCCGCGATGCTGGCCGCCGCCCGGGACGGCTCGAACATGATCGGGCCGATGCTGGACGCCGTCCGCGCCGAGGCCACCCTCGGTGAGATCTGTGACGTCCTGCGGGAGGAGTGGGGGGTCTACACCGAGCCGCCCGGTTTCTAGCAAGTCCGGTTCCCTGAGAGCCGGTTGGCCTCAGGGAGCCGTCAGACCCGCCGTCAGCCCGCCGCCCTCAGCCCGCCGCCGTCAGGCCGTGGAGGAGGACCCGGGTGAAGCCCCGCACCCACTCCTCGTCGGCCGGCTCCGCGCTGACCAGGGTGCGGTGCACCACCGCGCCCGCGACGACGTCGAAGATGAGGTCGACCGTGCGGGCGGCCTCCTCGGGGTCGGTCTCCGGGGGGAGTTCGCCGCGCGTCCAGGCGCGGGCGCGGCCCTCCAGCACGAGGTCCTTCTGCGGTTCGACGATCGAGGCCCGGATGCGCGCCCGCAAAGCGTCGTCGCGGGTGGACTCGGCCACCACCGCCATCAGCCCGCTCTTGGCCTCCGGGCGGGCCAGGATCGCCGCGAACTGGAGGACGACGCCCTCGATGTCGGCGGCCAGGCTGCCCCGGTCGGGCAGCTCCAGCTCGTGGAACAGCTCCGCGACCGCGTCCACGACCAGTTCGTTCTTGCCCGCCCAGCGGCGGTAGAGCGTCGTCTTCGCCACCCCGGCGCGGGTCGCCACGTCCCCCAGGGTGAGTTTCGACCAGCCCAGCTCGACCAGCGCCGCCCGGGTCGCGGCCAGGATCGCGGTGTCCGCGGCGGCACTGCGCGGGCGGCCGGTACGGCCGAGAGGGGTGCGGGTCTGCATGCCCAAGACCATAACCGCCCTTTTGCGCCGCGCTGTCTTGCCGGGAGCCGTGAGGGAGATCACCCGGCGTCCGCCCCGCGGAGGCACCCCGTGCCATTACGCTACGACTCGTAGCGAAAGCTCGCGCTGGACGTGCGCGGGCCGCGACCGCAGGGCGTGGGGTGGGGACCCCGGCGCCCGAACGGGCGCCCGACCAGGCGCCCGTCGAGACGGCTTTCGGGAACGCTTTTCACGCACACGCGCGGACGGGGGAGGATAGACGCATGCAGCCACGGAACATGTCCATGAGCGGAGTCGTCGACCTCGCCGCGGTGAAGGCGGCCCAGGAGGCCAAGGCGAAGGCGGAGCAGACGCGCGCCGAAACGGCCCGGCAGGGCGGCGCGGGGGCCGTCTCCCCGGCCGATCTCGTCATCGACGTCGACGAGGCGGGATTCGAGCGGGACGTCCTCCAGCGCTCCGCCGAGGTGCCCGTCGTCATCGACTTCTGGGCCGAGTGGTGCCAGCCCTGCAAGCAGCTCAGCCCGGTCCTGGAGCGGCTCGCCGTCGAGTACGACGGCCGCTTCCTGCTCGCGAAGATCGACGTCGACGCCAACCAGATGCTGATGCAGCAGTTCGGGGTCCAGGGGATCCCGGCCGTCTTCGCGGTCGTCGCGGGGCAGGCCCTGCCGCTCTTCCAGGGGGCCGCCGGCGAGGAGCAGATCCGGCAGACCCTCGACCAGTTGGTGCAGGTCGCCGAGCAGCGCTTCGGGCTGACCGGCCTGACCGTCGACCCCGACGCCGCGCCCGGCGGCGGCCGGCCCGAGCCCGCCGAGGTCCCGGCCGGCCCGCACGACGCCCTGCTGGAGGCCGCCGTGCACGCCCTGGATGCGGGGGACTTCGGCGCCGCCGTACAGGCGTACCGCGACGTCCTCGCGGACGACCCGGCGAACACAGAGGCGAAGCTGGGTCTGGCCCAGGCCGAACTGCTGCACCGGGTGCAGGAACTGGACCCGCAGCAGGTGCGCAAGGACGCCGCCGAGAAGCCGCAGGACGCCGCGGCGCAGATCGCCGCCGCCGACCTGGACCTGGTGGGCGGTCATGTCGAGGACGCCTTCGGGCGGCTGATCGACACCGTCCGCCGCACGGCGGGCGACGAGCGGGACGCCGTACGGGTGCGGCTGCTGGAGTTGTTCGAGGTCGTGGGCCCGGAGGACCCGCGCGTGGGCGCGGCGCGGCGGGCGCTGGCCAGGGCGCTGTTCTGAGCGGGGCGGGGGCCCTGTTCCTGACCAGTCGCTAAACGTCGGGGCATGTGGTTCCCGAGTGAAAATTTTGCCGAAGAGGCTCTTCTGCGGCCGCGCTTTACCAAATCTTGGTAATCGCGGCCGCTGTTACTTGAAGTAAGTCCAGGCCGCGGAAGTGTCGGGTTCTGTCCCTCGATCAACAGTTTTGTTCCGGGCCTGTCTGCCACCCTGCGTCGCCGCCCGAGACCTGTGGGTCGTTGTTCGGTTATCCGGCCGTTACTAGCGAGTAACGAACCCCCTTGTGCGGGCGGCGAGAATGCACCACGATCGGCCACGCTCGGTCCAATGCCGTACCCCGACAGCCGGTTGGGTCAACGGGTTTTCCTGGGTCCCCACCGAGCAGGGCCGGCGGCTGTGACGCCGGCTCTGGGGCAGGGGGGTCTTCACCGCTCGGTGGAGCCTGTCCAGCAAGGTTGTGCGTGATGCGTGTCAGGCGCGACCAGTGGTTGTCGCTCGGGGGTGATCGCCGGTGATCGGTGCGCGGACAGCGCCTCGGAACACGGGCGCTCCCCTTCCCGAGGACGTAGCACTTCTCCCATCCCTGCCCGGCTGAGCCGCCGCCTCGGTGGTGAGTCGGGGGCAGGAGATGTACGTCCGAGAAGGAGGAAATATGGAGTCCCAGGTGCGTGGCGGGACCAGATGGAAGCGGTTCGCCGTCGTCATGGTGCCCAGCGTGGCCGCCACGGCGTGTATAGGCGTCGCCCTCGCGCAGGGCGCCCTCGCGGCGTCCTTCAGCGTGTCGGGCCAGTCGTTCAAGGTCACGGCCGACAAGCTCGTCGGCACGGGCTTCGCGCAGTACGGCGCGCTCGACACGGGTTACACCCTGGACGGCAAGAAGACGGCTCACCCCGTCGCCGTCTCGTCGTTCAAGAGCGCGACGATCACGAACATGTGCCAGTCCGTGGTCACCCCGGACATCCCGCTGCTCGGTTCGGTCAGCCTCACGCTGAAGGCCGGCGGCGGCAGCAAGCCGGTCGAGGCCGACAACCTGTACATCGACGTCGAGGACCTGGCGGCCGACGCCACGTTCAACAACATCGAGATCGGTGTCCCCGCCAAGGACCTCACCAAGGGTCCGGGCATGAAGGGCGGCGGCGAGCAGGCGAACCCCTACGGCTTCGGCCAGCAGGCGGACTCGGCCGTGCTCACCGGTGTGAAGCAGACGGCGTGGGCGACCACCGCCGGAACCTTCAAGCTCAGCGGCCTGAAGATGTCGCTGTCGACGGGTGTCAAGGAGTGCTACTAAGCACTCCGTGACGGGCGGGGGCGCCACTGGCTCCCCCGCCCGTCCCTTCTGACGGCCGCGCGTTCCACCGCGGCCCTCATCTCCACAGCAAAGCCGCACCAGGGAGCTGTTTTCCATGAGCGCCGAGACTCCTGTCGCCCCCGGCCAGTTCACCCTCCGGAGGCAGCAGTTCCGCGCCTGGCGGGGCACCCGGCCGTTCTGGGCCGGACTGTTCGTCCTCATCAGCGGGTTCCCCATCGCCTACTTCCCCTACGCGCACCTCCAGGTGGGCCATCTGACGCTGGCGATGGCGACCACCGCGGGCGCCGGTTCCCTGATCATCGGTGTGCTGCTGGGCGTACTGGGCGTGAGCCTGTGGTTCCAGAAGCATGTGCGGACCTTCGCGGGTGTCGCCGCGATCCTGCTCGGCCTGGTGTCCATCCCGGTGGCCAACCTCGGTGGATTCCTCATCGGCTTCCTCTTCGCGCTGATCGGCGGAGCGATGGCCGTGTCCTGGGCGCCGGGCGCCCCGTCCGCGCCGGAGACGGCGACGGCCGGACCGGCCGCCGGGGGAGCGCCGGAAGGCGCCTACTCCACCGACCCCGCCCCCGCGGGCGACGTGACCGAGAACCCGTACAGCACGGGCCCCGCCCTCACCAAGGACCCGTCCCCCGCAGCGGGCGACGAGGCCGCGGGCGAGCCGAACGATCTGTCAGGAACGAGCCCGGGAAACGGGGCGAACGGGAGGCACAGTGCCGGCTGACGAGGTGACTCACGGGACCGACGTGGAGGCGTCGACCCCGGTGAGGACCGGTCCCCGCCACGCGGCACCGAAGAAGCCGCTGTTCACCAGGTTCCACATGCCCGCCGGCAAGGCGATAGCCCTGGCGGCCATGCCCACCGCGGTCCTCATGGGCATGGGATTCACGCCCACCCTCGCCAACGCCGAGGACCAGCCCACGTCGAAGAGCCTCACGATCGACGAGTACAAGGAGTGCGTGGCGGCCCTGGAGGACGCGGACGCCTCCGCGTCGGCCTCGCCGTCGCCGTCGGCCTCCGCGTCCACCGACGACGCGAAGGACGACAAGGACTCCGAGGGCTCGAAGGACTCCGAGGACAAGGGCTCCGACTCCGCCACGGGCGGTTCGAAGGACACGCCGAGCGGTTCGGGTGGCTCGTCGTCGGATTCAGGTTCCGACGAAGAGGCCGAGCCCGCGCCGTCCGCGTCCTCCGCGCCCGCGGCGTCGGCCGGCAAGCCGGCCTCGTCCTCGGGCGACACGGCCACGGCGACCCCGTCGGCCACCGAGACCGAGAAGAAGAACGTCCTGGAGACCATCGGGGACGCGATCGGGGACCTCTTCGACGGCGGCAAGTCCGCCGACGAGACCCCGGCCCCGACGGAGACCCCCTCGGCCTCGGCCGGCACCGGTGACGACGCCACGTCGGACCCGGGCACGGGCTCCTCGGACTCCGGCTCGGGCTCCTCCGGCTCCGGTTCGTCGGGCGGCTCCGGTTCGGCGGGGGAGTCCAAGGACAAGGACAGCAAGGACTCCAAGGACTCCAAGGACGCCGGCGACACCAAGGACACGGTCACCGAGGCCGTGAAGGACGCGGCCGAGGACGCCGCCGACGAGGCCACCGCCTCGCCGAGCGCGAGCCCGTCCGAGAGCGCGGACGACATCGTCGACGACTGTCCGGTCGCCACCCTCGACGAGAGCGGCGTCGACAACAAGACGCCGATCGCGGACGACCCCTGGTACCTCAACGCCAGTTCGCTGCTGCTGAAGGGCGCCGACTACAAGGGCGTCGTCGAGGTGAAGACGGCCAACGGGACCAAGAAGAAGGTCCTGAAGTACGTCATCTCCGGCGGCACCGACATCGGCGACCTGCACCAGACGGTCGAGGACAAGCAGGCCGGCAAGACGTACCACGTCCAGGCGTCCTCGGGCAGCACGTCCACGATCCGCGACGGCGACACGATCATGTACACCCAGAGCATCTCGGGGAACCTGTTCGGTCTGATCCCGGTCACCTTCGACCCGGACAACCCGCCGCCGCTGAACATCCCGCTGATCTACTTCACCAAGGTCAAGGTCGTGCAGGCCGCGCAGATGGGCGGCAACCTGCACATCCCCGGAATGCACGTCTACACGGACTGACCGTCCGGGAGCCGGGAAGGACCCGTCCGGGAGCCGCACAAACACCGAGGGCGCCCCCTGCAACAAGGGGCGCCCTCGGTGTCGTACAAGGCCGCTCGGGCGTCGTACAAGGCCCCTCGGCGGGGTCGGGACCGCCGAGGGGACGTGCTGCGGCGGTCAGTCGTTCGCGCCGTTGCCCAGGTGGTGCACCCGGACCATGTTGGTGGTGCCGGGGACGCCGGGGGGCGAACCGGCGGTGATGATGACGATCTCGCCCGGGTTGAAGCGGTTGAGCTTGAGGATCTCCTGGTCCACCAGCTCGACCATCTCGTCGGTGCTGTTCACGAACGGCACGATGTGCGACTCCACGCCCCAGCTCAGCGCGAGCTGGTTGCGGGTGTTCTCGTCCGTGGTGAACGCGATGATCGGCTGGCCCGCGCGGTAGCGGGAGAGCCGGCGCGCGGTGTCGCCGGACTGGGTGAAGGCCACCAGGCCCCGGCCGCCGAGGAAGTCGGCGATCTCGCACGCGGCGCGCGCGATCGAACCGCCCTGCGTGCGCGGCTTCTTGCCCGGCACCAGCGGCTGGAGGCCCTTGGAGAGCAGTTCCTGCTCGGCCGCGGTGACGATCTTCGACATCGTCTTCACGGTCTCGATCGGGTACGCGCCCACGCTCGACTCGGCGGACAGCATCACCGCGTCCGCGCCGTCCAGGATCGCGTTGGCCACGTCGGACGCCTCGGCGCGGGTCGGACGGGAGTTGGTGATCATCGACTCCATCATCTGGGTCGCCACGATCACCGGCTTGGCGTTGCGCCGGCACAGCTCGATCAGGCGCTTCTGCACCATGGGGACCTTCTCGAGCGGGTACTCGACGGCCAGGTCGCCACGGGCCACCATGACGGCGTCGAACGCCGCGACGACGTCCTCCATGTTCTCCACGGCCTGCGGCTTCTCCACCTTGGCGATGACGGGGACCCGGCGGCCCTCCTCGTCCATCACCCGGTGGACGTCGGCCACGTCCTTGGCGTCGCGGACGAAGGACAGCGCGACCAGGTCGGCGCCCATGCGCAGCGCGAACCGCAGGTCCTCGATGTCCTTCTCGCTCAGCGCGGGCACGTTGACGGCCGCGCCGGGCAGGTTGATGCCCTTGTGGTCGGAGATGACCCCGCCCTCGATGACGATGGTCCGCACCCGCGGGCCCTCGACGTCCAGGACCTTCAGCTCGACGTTGCCGTCGTTGATCAGGATCTGGTCGCCGCGCGAGACGTCGCCGGGCAGACCCTTGTACGTGGTGCCGCAGATCGTCTTGTCGCCCGGGACGTCGTCGGTGGTGATGGTGAACTCGTCACCGCGCACCAGCTCCACCGGGCCCTCGGCGAAGGTCTCCAGGCGGATCTTCGGGCCCTGGAGGTCGGCGAGCACACCGATGGCCCGGCCGGTCTCCTTGGCGGCGGCCCGGACCCGGTCGTACCGGCCCTGGTGCTCGGCGTGCGTGCCGTGGCTGAAGTTGAAGCGGGCCACGTTCATGCCGGCTTCGATCAGGGACACGAGCTGCTCGTGGGAGTCGACCGCGGGGCCGAGAGTACAGACGATTTTCGAACGGCGCATGGGGCGATCCTATCGGTTTGTTTCGCTCCGGAATATTCCGTCTGGCGGAAGATACAAATGGGCGGCTCGGTGCTCAGTTGTTTTCCGGCTCAGTTTGTCCTTTCCACCAATGCGTAGGTCTGTGTGGCGATCTCCAGTTCCTCGTCCGTCGGCACCACCGCGACCGCCACCCGGGCGTCCGGCGGCGAGATCAGCCGGGGCTCGTCGCCGCGTACGGCGTTCAGCGCGTCGTCCACCGCCAGGCCCAGGGTCTCCAGGCCCGCGACGGCCGCCGCGCGCACCTCGGCGGAGTTCTCGCCGACCCCGGCGGTGAACGCCACCGCGTCCACCCGCCCGAGCACCGCGCAATACGCGCCGATGTACTTCTTCAGCCGGTGAATGTAGATGTCGAACGCGAGCTCTGCCCGTGCGTCCCCCTCGTCGATACGGCGCCGGATCTCCCGCATGTCGTTGTCGCCGCACAGCCCGATGAGCCCGCTCTTCTTGTTGAGAAGAGTGTCGATTTCGTCGATGGACATATTGCCGACGCGGGCCAAATGGAAGATGACGGCCGGGTCGGTGTCGCCCGAACGCGTACCCATCACCAGGCCCTCCAAGGGGGTCAGCCCCATCGAGGTGTCCACGCAGACGCCGCCCCGCACGGCCGAGGCGGACGCCCCGTTGCCCAGATGGAGCACGATCACGTTCACCTCTTCCGGTGCCCTGCCCAGCAGCTTCGCCGTCGCCCGGGAGACGTACGCGTGCGAGGTGCCGTGGAAGCCGTAGCGCCGGATGCGGTGCGCGTCGGCGGTCTCCACGTCGATCGCGTAGCGGGCGGCCGACTCCGGCATCGTCGTGTGGAAGGCGGTGTCGAACACCGCGACCTGCGGCAGGTCGGGGCGCAGCGCGCGGGCGGTCCGGATCCCGGTGAGATTGGCCGGGTTGTGCAGCGGGGCGACCGGGATCAGCCGCTCGATCTCGGCGAGCACCGCGTCGTCGATCACGGTCGGCCGGGTGAAGGTCTGCCCGCCGTGCACCACCCGGTGGCCGATGGCGGCCAGTTCGGGCGAGTCGAGCCCGAGCCCGTCCTTGGCCAGCTCCTCGGCTACGGCCTTGAGGGCGGCGTCGTGGTCGGCGATCGGGCCGTTCCACTCCCGGCTCTCCCCACCGGTGGCCAGCGGTGTGTGCTTCAGCCGGGACGTGCGCTCACCGATGCGCTCGACGAGCCCCGCGGCCAGCCGGCTGTTGTCGCGCATGTCGAGGAGCTGGTACTTCACCGACGAGGAGCCGGAGTTGAGGACGAGGACACGGCTGGCGGTCACGGGGCGGTGGGCCTCTCGATCGGGGTCTGGGCCTGGATGGCGGTGATGGCGACGGTGTTCACGATGTCCTGGACGAGGGCGCCCCGGGACAGGTCGTTGACCGGCTTGCGCAGACCCTGGAGCACCGGCCCGACGGCGATCGCGCCGGCCGAACGCTGCACGGCCTTGTAGGTGTTGTTGCCGGTGTTGAGGTCCGGGAAGATCAGCACGCTGGCCTGGCCCGCGACGTCGGACTCGGGCAGCTTGGTGGCGGCGACGGTCGGCTCCACCGCCGCGTCGTACTGGATCGGCCCCTCGATCTTGAGGTCCGGGCGCCGCTGCCGCACCAGTTCGGTCGCCTCGCGCACCTTGTCCACGTCGGCGCCCGACCCGGACGTGCCGGTCGAGTACGACAGCATCGCGATCCGCGGCTCGACCCCGAACTGCTCGGCGGTGGCGGCGGACTGGATGGCGATGTCGGCGAGCTGCTCGGCGTCCGGGTCCGGGTTCACCGCGCAGTCGCCGTAGACCAGCACCTTGTCCGCGAGGCACATGAAGAACACCGAGGAGACGATGTCGGCGTCCGGCTTGGTCTTGATGATCTCGAAGGCGGGCCGGATGGTCGCGGCCGTGGAGTGCACGGACCCCGAGACCATGCCGTCGGCCAGACCCTCCTGCACCATGAGCGTCCCGAAGTAGTTCACGTCCGAGACCACGTCGTACGCCAGCTCGACGCTGACGCCCTTGTGGGCGCGGACGGCGGCGTACTTCTCGGCGAAGGAGTCGCGCAGCCCGCTGGTCGCCGGGTCGATCAACTGGCAGTCGCCGAGGTCGATGCCCAGGTCGGCGGCCTTCTTGCGGATCTGGTCGACCGGACCGAGCAGGGTGAGGTCGCAGACGGCGCGCCGCAGCAGCACCTCCGCGGCGTGCAGCACCCGCTCCTCGGTGCCCTCGGGCAGCACCACCCGGCGCCGGTCGGAGCGGGCCTGTTCGAGGAGCTTGTGCTCGAACATCATCGGCGTCACCCGGTCGCTGCTCGGCGCCGAGACCCGGCTCAGCAGCCCGCCGGTGTCCACATGCCGCTCGAACAGCCCGAGCGCGGTCTCCGCCTTGCGCGGGGTGGCCGCGTTCAGCTTGCCCTCCAGCGCGAACAACTGCTCGGCGGTGGGGAAACTGAGGCCCGGCACCGAGATCACCGGGGTGCCCGGGGCGAGCCGGGCGGCCAGGGTGAGGACCTCGTCGGAGGGCACCTCGTTCAGGGTGAGCACCACCCCGGCTATCGGCGGGGTGCCGGCGCTGTGCGCGGCGAGCGCGCCGATCACCAGGTCGGCCCGGTCGCCCGGGGTGACGACCAGACAGCCCGGCGTCAGGGCGTGCAGGAAGTTCGGGAGCATCGCGCCGCCGAAGACGAAGCCCAGCGCGTCCCGGGCGAGCCCCGAGTCGTCGCCGAGCAGCACCTTCGCGCCGAGCGCCTGCGCGACCTGCGCGACGGTCGGGGCGGAGAGCGCCGGCTCGTCGGGAAGCACGTAACAGGGCACCGGCAGCCGGGTGTCGAGCGAGGCCGCGATCTTGTCCCGGTCCTCGCGGGCGACCCGGTTGGTCACCATCGCCAGTACGTCGCAGCCGAGGCCCACGTACGCCCGGTAGGCGTTGCGGGTCTCGGCGAGCACCGACTCCGCGGTCTGCCCGCGGCCGCCGACCACCGGGATCACGGCCGCGCCGAACTCGTTCGCCAGCCGTGCGTTCAGGGCCAGTTCGTCGGGGAACTGCGTGTCGGCCCAGTCGGTGCCGAGCACCAGCACCACGTCGAACTCCCGGGCGACCCGGTGGAACCGCTCGACGAGGGTGGAGACCAGTTCGTCGGCGCCCTGCTCGGCCTGGAGCGCGGACGCCTCGTGGTAGTCCATGCCGTAGACGGTCGCCGGGTCCTGCGCCAGCCGGTAGCGGGCGCGCAGCAGCTCGAACAGCCGGTCGGGCCCGTCGTGGACGAGGGGGCGGAAGACTCCCACCCGGTCGACCTGCCGGGTCAGGAGTTCCATGACCCCCAGCTCGACGACCTGCCGGCCGTCGCCGCGGTCGATACCGGTCACGTACACGCTGCGGGTCACGCGTGCTCTCCGTTTCTGTCCCGGGTGTTCTGCCCTGGGTGTTCTCGACGCCTGCCATCAAACCCTGGTCACAAAAATCGCCCACCTAGGTGAGCTGATCCCTCTTGACAATACCTCTGCGCGTGGATAAGGCGCCCGTCAAGAGACAGCCCGTACGGCGGCGTGGAAGAATCGGTCCCGGCTCACCCGCATCCTCAGCGAGCAGGAGACACAGCACGATGCGCATCGGAGTTCTCACCGCAGGTGGCGACTGCCCCGGCCTGAACGCAGTGATCCGGTCGGTCGTGCACCGCGCCGTCGACAACTACGGCGACGAGGTCATCGGCTTCGAGGACGGCTACGCCGGTCTTCTCGACGGCCGTTACCGCGCCCTCGACCTCAACGCCGTCAGCGGCATCCTGGCCCGCGGCGGCACCATCCTCGGCTCGTCCCGGCTGGAGCGCGACCGGCTGCGGGAGGCGTGCGAGAGCGCCTCCGACATGATCCACGACTTCGGTATCGACGCGCTCATCCCGATCGGCGGCGAGGGCACGCTCACCGCGGCCCGCATGCTGAGCGACGCCGGACTGCCCGTGGTCGGCGTCCCCAAGACCATCGACAACGACATCTCCTCGACGGACCGCACCTTCGGCTTCGACACGGCCGTCGGCGTCGCCACCGAGGCCATGGACCGCCTCAAGACGACCGCCGAGTCCCACCAGCGCGTGATGGTCGTCGAGGTCATGGGCCGGCACGCGGGCTGGATCGCCCTGGAGAGCGGCATGGCGGCCGGCGCCCACGGCATCTGTCTCCCGGAGCGGCCCTTCGACCCGGCCGACCTGGTCAAGATGGTCGAGGAGCGTTTCTCCCGCGGCAAGAAGTTCGCCGTCGTCTGCGTCGCGGAGGGCGCCCACCCCGCCGACGGCACCATGGACTACGGCAAGGGCGCCATCGACAAGTTCGGCCACGAGCGCTTCCAGGGCATCGGCACGGCCCTCGCCTACGAGCTGGAGCGGCGCCTCGGCAAGGAGGCCCGGCCGGTCATCCTCGGCCACATCCAGCGCGGCGGCGTCCCGACCGCCTACGACCGGGTCCTCGCGACCCGGTTCGGCTGGCACGCGGTGGAGGCGGCGCACCAGGGCGAGTTCGGCAAGATGACCGCGCTGCGCGGCACCGACGTGGTCATGGTGCCGCTGGCCGAGGCCGTCACCGAGCTGAAGACGGTCCCGAAGGACCGGATGGACGAGGCGGAGTCGGTCTTCTAGCCTGATCCTTCCGTCAGGGGGAGGGGGCGGCCGGCATGGCCGAACAGGACATGGGCGAGGGGCAGTTGCTGCTCGCCGAGTACCAGAGCGTGAAGGACGAGCAGAAGGCCCGGATCGGCTTCCGGGACAATCTGCTGTACGTGACCCTGGGGGTGGTCGCGGCGGTGATCGCCGCCGCGGCCCAGGCCCGGCAGACGTCGATGCTGCTCGCGCTGCCGCCGGTGTGCGTGGTGCTGGGCTGGACCTATCTGGTCAACGACGAGAAGATCTCCGCGATCGGACGCTATGTGCGCGGCGAGCTGACGCCCCGGCTGGCCGCCGTCACCGGCGCCGCGGACGTCTTCGGGTGGGAGACCTTCCACCGCGGCGACGCCCGCCGTACGTCCCGCAAGGTCGTCCAGTGCGTCGTCGACCTGCTCGCCTTCTGCGTCGTACCGCTGGCCGCGCTGATCGTGTACTGGGGCGGCGGGCAGCTCTCGGCGGGGCTGCTGGTGCTGTCGCTGGTGGAGGCGGCGGGCGTGCTGGGGCTGGCGGTGTTCGTGGTGCTGTACGCGGTGCCGTTCGGGAGCGGGGGCGGGGGCGGGACCGGAACCGGAACCGGCACAGGGGGCAGCGGGGGCGGCACCGGCACCGGCACCGGCACCGGCACAGGGGGCAGCGGGGGCGCGGGGGGCTAGCGGCTTCTCCCGGCTCCGCGCACCCACCGGTACACCAGCTCCGGGCGGCCCACCTGGCCGTAGAGCGGTCTGCGTTCGGCGCGGCCCGCGTCCACCAGGTGTTCCAGATAGCGCCGGGCCGTGATCCGGGAGATGCCGACCGCCTCGGCGACACCGGCCGCGGTCAGGCCCTCCTCGCTCTCGCGCACGGCCCCGGTCACCCGCTCCAGCGTCGGCGCGCTCAGCCCCTTCGGCAGGGCCGCCGGGCCCGGGGCGCGCAGGGTCGCCAGGGCGCGGTCGACCTCGTCCTGGCCGCTCGCCTCGCCGGCCGTGCCCCGGAACTCCGCGTAGCGCACCAGACGGTCGCGCAGCGTTGCGAACGTGAAGGGTTTCAGGACGTACTGGACGACCCCGAGCGACACCCCCTCCCGCACCACCGTCAGATCCCGCGCGGACGTCACCGCGATCACGTCCGCGTGATAGCCCGCCGCCCTGAGGGAACGGGCCAGTTGGAGGCCGTGGCCGTCCGGCAGGTGCAGGTCGAGCAGCAGCAGGTCCACCGGGGTGCGGTCCAGCAGCCGCCGGGCCTCGGCACCCGTGTGCGCCTTCCCTACCGCGACGAAACCGGGCACCCGCCCCACGTACATGACATGCGCGTCCGCGGCGACCGGATCGTCCTCGACGACCAGCACCCGGATCGGCTCACCGCTCCGGCTCGTCTCTCCCGACATGTCCGTCATCCCTTGCCCTCCGCCCCCGTCAGCCCGGGAGTACCGGAAGAAGCCGTGGCGCGCAACGGGAGGCGCACGGTGAACTCCGCGCCGCCTCCGGCCGCCTCCGCCACCGACAGGGTGCCCTCGTGGCGCTGGACCGCCTGGCGGACCAGGGCCAGACCGAGGCCGCGGCCGTCCGGGCCCGAGGGCTTGGTGGAGAAGCCGCGCTCGAAGACGAGCTGGGCGTGCGCGGGGTCCACGCCCGCCCCGGTGTCGGCCACCCTGAGCAGCAGCTCGCCGCCGCCGTCGCCCTCCGTGGACGCGGTCACGGTCACCCGGGCCCGCACACTGCCCTGCGCCGCGTCCACCGCGTTGTCGATCAGGTTGCCGAGGATGGTGACCAGGTCGCGGGCGGGCAGCGAGGGCGGCAGCAGACCGTCGTCCAGCCGGCTGTCCGGCGAGACGACCAGCTCGACGCCCCGCTCGTTGGCCTGCGCGGTCTTGCCCAGCAGCAGCGCGGCCAGCACCGGTTCGCCCACCGCGGCCACCACCTGGTCGGTGAGGGCCTGGGCCAGTTCCAGTTCCGCCGTCGCGAACTCCGCGGCCTCCGGCGAGCGGCCCAGCTCGATCAGCGACACGACGGTGTGCAGCCGGTTCGCCGCCTCGTGCGCCTGCGAGCGCAGCGCCTGCGTGAAACCCCGCTCCGAGTCCAGCTCGCCCATCAGGGACTGGAGTTCGGTCACGTCCCGCAGGGTGACGACCGTGCCGCGGTGCTCGCCGCCCGACACCGGGGAGGTGTTCACCACCAGGACCCGTTCCGCCGCGAGATGGACCTCGTCGACCCGGGGCTCGGAGGCCAGCAGCGCGCCCGTGAGCGGCACCGGCAGCCCCAGCTCGGCCACGGACCGGCCGACCACCTCCTCCGAGACCCCGAGCAGCTCCCGCGCCCCGTCGTTGATCAGCGCCACCCTGTACTGCCCGTCCAGCATCAGCAGCCCCTCGCGCACGGCGTGCAGCGCGGCCTGGTGGTAGTCGTGCATCCGGCTCAGCTCGGTGGCGTTCATCCCGTGGGTGTGGCGGCGCAGCGACGCGTTGATCACGTACGTGCCCACCGCGCCCAGCAGCAGCGCGCCCGCGGCCACCGCGATCAGGGCGGTCACCTGGTCCTGCACCCGCTTGCTGATCTCCTCGACCCGGATCCCGGCGCTGACCAGGCCGATGATCCGTCCGTCGCCGTCCTCGATCGGGGTGACCGCGCGGACCGAGGCGCCCAGGGTGCCGGTGTAGGTCTCGGTGAAGGTGCGGCCCGCCAGCGCGGCCGCGGTGTTGCCGCGGAAGGGCCGGCCTATCTCCTTCTCGTCCGGGTGGGTCCAGCGGATCCCGTCCGTGTTCATGATCGTCACGAAGTCGACGTCCGTGTCCCGCACCACTTGCAGCGCGTACGGCTGGAGCTCCGCACTGGGGTCCGCGGTGTGGATCGCCGCCCGCACGGACGGCGAGTCGGCGACCGAACGGGCCACCGCGGTGGCCTGCCGGGCCGCCGCGTCCTCGGCCTGGCCGTGGTTGCTGGCCCAGGCGAACAGCGCGTACCCCGCGACGACGATCGCTATCAGCACCGCCTGCATGGCGAAGAGCTGGCCGGCCAGGCTGCGCGGCCGGGGGGAGGGGAGGCGCATGCCGTCAGTGTGCCCCCGAGGTCCGGCATGAACTAAATGAACGGAAGGGTGACCGCCCTCACAGCCCGGGAGATAGTCACCGCATTCCCCATCTCTCCCCGGACGTGAGCCGCACGCCGGTGATGCCGACGAAGACGTCAAGGAGGGCAGCCGTGGCCGCCAGCAGCACCCCCGATACGGCACCTGCCGCACCCGCCAAGCGGGACCGCACCCACTACCTCTACATCGCGGTGATCGTCGCGGTCGCCCTCGGCATCGCCGTGGGTCTGATCGCGCCCGACTTCGCCGTCGAGCTGAAGCCGATCGGGACCGGCTTCGTCAATCTGATCAAGATGATGATCTCGCCGATCATCTTCTGCACGATCGTGCTCGGCATCGGATCGGTCCGCAAGGCCGCGAAGGTCGGCGCCGTCGGCGGTATCGCCCTCGGCTACTTCCTGGTCATGTCGCTGGTCGCCCTGAGCATCGGTCTGGTCGTCGGCAACATCCTGGAGCCGGGCACCGGCCTGGCGATCACGGACGCGGTGAAGGAGACCGGGCAGGCGCAGGTCTCGGCCGAGGCCAAGGACACCACCGAGTTCCTGCTCGGGGTCATCCCGACCACCATCGTCTCCGCCTTCACCGGCGGCGAGGTGCTCCAGACGCTGCTGATCGCGCTGCTCGCCGGGTTCGCCCTCCAGGCCATGGGGTCGGCCGGGCAGCCGATCCTGCGCGGGGTGGAGCACATCCAGCGGCTCGTCTTCCGCATCCTCGGCATGGTGATGTGGGCCGCCCCGATCGGTGCCTTCGGCGCCATCGCGGCCGTCACCGGCTCGGCCGGCGTCGACGCCCTGAAGAGCCTCGCCGTCCTGATGCTCGGCTTCTACGTCACCTGCTTCCTCTTCGTCTTCATCGTGCTCGGCGCGCTGCTGCGGGTGATCGCGGGCATGAACGTCTTCTCGCTCTTCAAGTACCTGGGCCGGGAGTTCCTGCTGATCCTGTCCACCTCGTCCTCCGAGTCCGCGCTGCCGCGGCTCATCGCGAAGATGGAGCACCTGGGCGTCAGCAAGCCCGTCGTCGGCATCACCGTCCCGACCGGCTACTCCTTCAACCTCGACGGCACCATGATCTACATGACCATGGCGTCCCTCTACATCGCCGACGCCATGGGCACGCCGATGTCGGTCGGCGAGCAGATCCCGCTGCTGCTGTTCCTGCTGGTCGCCTCCAAGGGCGCCGCGGGCGTCACCGGCGCCGGTCTGGCGACGCTGGCCGGCGGTCTCCAGTCGCACAAGCCGGCCCTGGTGGACGGTATCGGCCTCATCGTCGGCATCGACCGCTTCATGAGCGAGGCCCGCGCCCTGACCAACTTCGCGGGCAACGCCGTCGCCACCGTCCTGATCGGCACCTGGACCAAGGAGATCGACCGCGAGCGGGTCGGCCTGGTGCTGTCCGGCGGGCTGCCCTTCGACGAGAAGACCCTGCTCGACGAGGACGGCCACGGCGGTGCGGGGGACGTCCCCGAGCAGCGCGAGGACGGCCAGAAGGAACTGGCCCGCGCCTGACCCCCACGCACCCCGGTCCCTCCGCACTCCGGATGCCCGGCCCCGCCTGAACCGGGGCCGGGCATCCGGCCGTCATCCGGCGGCGGGCATCCGGCCGTCACCCGGCGGCAGGCATTCGGCCGTTGTCCGACGGTGGGCATTCAGCCGTCATCCGGCGGACCGCGCCGCCCGCCCGCGCCGCACCGCCGCCTCCAGCATCGTCAACTCCTCCTCCGTCAGCTCCAGTTCCGCCGCCCCGGCCGAGTCGCGGGCCGTCTCCGGGCGGCTCGCCAAGGGCGGCGCGCAGCGACGCCTCGTCGTCGCGGTCGGCGACCAGATGCGCGGCGCCCGGCGGCGGGGCCGACGACCCGCGGTTGAGGACCGTCACCCGGTCCCCGACGGCGAGCAGCCGGGTGGCGATCAGCCGCTTGCCGAATTGACTTGCTCCTCGGGTTGAAGCCCGAGGATTCTGGCCTTCCGGCCGGGTGTCGTGCCGCTACGCGGCACGGACTCCGGCCGGGAATCCATGGCTTCCTGCTTCTTCGCGCTGCGCCGGGACAGCTCCCGGTCTTACCTGCGCTCCACGGGCCGACACCGCCAGTCCGGCGGCCGTTTTGACGTTGATCGCGGCGTTGACGTCCCGGTCGTGGAGAGTGCCGCAGATCTGGCAGGTCCACTCCCGCACATGCAGGGGCTTCGGCCCGTCCAGCGCGCCGCAGACGTGACAGGTCTGCGAGGTCGGCTCGAACCGGCCGATCCTCACGAACGCGCGCCCGTAACGCTTCGCCTTGTACTCGAGCATGCCGACGAAGGACGACCAACCCGCGTCGTGGATCGACTTGGCCAGCCTGGTACGCGCTAGTCCCGCCACCGACAGGTCCTCCACCGCGATCCCTTGGTTCTCGGAGATCAGCCTCGTGGACAGTCGATGGTGAAACTCATGACGTGCGTCAGCGACCTTGGCGTGGGCACGGGCAACCTTCAGCCGGGCCTTCTCACGGTTCCTCGACCCCTTCCGCTTCCGGGACAGCTCCCGCTGGGCCTTCCTGAGCTTCTTCTCCGCGCGGCGCAGGAAGCGCGGGGAAGCGATCTTCGTGCCGTCCGACAACACCGCGAAATGATTCAGGCCGAGGTCGATGCCGACGGCGCTGTCACCGGCGGGCATGCGTACGGCGTCGGCGGACGGGTCGGTGCCGACGACGAACGAGCAGAAGTACCGGTCCGCCGCGTCCTTGACCACTGTGACCGAAGACGGGGTGGAGGGCAGGGTGCGGGACCATTTCACCTTCACCGCGCCGACCTTCGGCAGACACAGCCGACCACTGTCGGTGATGTTCCAGCGGGCGTTGGCGGTGAACCGGATCGACTGCCGGGCGTCCTTGCGCGACTTGAACCTCGGCGCACCCACCTTGCGCCCCTTGCGGACGCCTCGGATGGAGGCGAAGAAGTTGCGGTAAGCGGTATCGGCGTCCCGCAGAGCCTGCTGGAGCACCACGGCAGAGACCTCGCGCAGCCACGACCGTTCCACCGTCCGCTTGGCCTCGGTGATCAGCTTCCGGGACAACGCGCCGGCCGTCGGATACGGCTGTTCGGCCCTGCGGGCGTCCTCACGGGCGCGGACCGCGTCGTTGAACACGACACGGGCACACCCGAACGCCTTCGCCAACGCGGCCCGCTGAACGGCGTTCGGGTACATCCGGAAGGTGTACCGAAGCTGCATGCGGAGATCGTACGAACGAACCAAACCCCATGTCGCCGGGAACACGCGTTCCCCACTTCACCCCAACCCCTGCCTTGCCCGGATCCGCCGGAACACCACCACGACGCTCCGCGTTGCAGTCACATGATTCACAAACCCCTGTTGCTTTGACGCAGGCGTCAAGCCGTACGTTCGTCGGTATGCGAATCGGCGAGCTGGCCGCGCGGGCCGGAACCACGACGCGGACGCTGCGGTACTACGAGTCGCGGGGGCTGCTGCCCGCGCGGCGCGACGAGCACGGGTACCGGACGTACGACGAGAGCGATCTGCGGCTGCTGCGGCAGATCAGGACGCTCCGGGACTTCGGGTTCGACCTGGAGGAGACCCGGCCGTTCGTGGAGTGCCTGCGGGCCGGTCACCCCGAGGGCGACTCGTGCCCGGCCTCGCTCCTGGTCTACCGGCGCAAGCTGGCGGAGCTGGACGCGCTGATCGGGCAGCTCACGGCGGTGCGGGCGCAGGTCGGCGCCCAGCTAGCGCGGGCCGAGGCGGCGGTTCCGGGGGGTCCGGAGCCGAAGTGCGAACTGGGAGGCCGGACATGGTGACCGAGGTGCGGGACGTGACGGACGCGGACTTCGAGGCCGAGGTGATCGGGTCCGAGCTGCCGGTGCTGGTGGAGTTCACCGCCGACTGGTGTCCGCCGTGCCGGCAGATGGGGCCGGTGCTGAAGGCGCTCGCGGCGGAGGAGGGCGAGCGGCTGAAGGTGGTGCAGTTGAACGTGGACACCAATCCGGCGACCACCAACGCCTACAAGGTGCTGTCGATGCCGACCTTCATGGTCTTCCGCGACGGCGAGCCGGTGAAGGCGATGGTCGGGGCCCGCCCGCGCCGACGGCTGCTGGAGGAGCTGGCCGACGTGCTCTGACCCCCTGAACAGGAGAAATCCCCCGGGCAATTGCGCTCGGGGGATTTCTTTGCGTATATTCGATGATTCGCGACTTCGGCGATATCGAGACGCGTTGAAGTTCAGTGAGCACAGTATATCCGGGCGGGAGTGGAATTGTCAAACACCGAATTTCCGGACGATGAATTGCGGCACGAGCAGGAATTCGTCGACGGACTGTACGCACGCGTGGACGCCCTGCGCGGCGACACCGAGACCGCCGTCACCGACGCCCTCGCCCAGGGAGACACCCCCATGCAGGCCCGCCTGGAGCGGGACATCCTGGTCGCCGAGCGCTCGGGGCTGCTCGCCGCGCTGAACGCGGTGGACGGCTCCCTGTGCTTCGGCCGGATCGACCTCGCCTCCGGCGTCAGCCACCACATCGGCCGGATCGGGCTGCGCGGCGACGACGCCGACCGCACCCCGGTCCTCATCGACTGGCGGGCCGACGTCGCCCGCCCCTTCTATCTGGCGACCGGCCACACCCCGATGGGGCTGCGCCGCCGCCGGCACATCAGCAGCGACGGCCGCCGGGTCACCGCCCTGCACGACGAGTTCCTCGACCTCGGCGACCGGGAGCGCACCGGCCACGAGGACCCGGCCGGCGACGCCGTGCTGCTGGCCGCGCTGAACTCCGCGCGCACCGGCCGCATGGGCGACATCGTGCAGACCATCCAGGCCGAGCAGGACGAGATCATCCGCGCCCCGCACCGGGGCGTCCTGGTCGTGGAGGGCGGCCCCGGCACCGGCAAGACCGCCGTCGCCCTGCACCGCGCCGCCTACCTCCTCTACGAGCACCGCGAGCTGCTCGCCAAGCGGGCCGTCCTGATCGTCGGACCCAACCCCGCCTTCCTCGGCTACATCGGCGAGGTGCTGCCCGCGCTCGGCGAGACCGGCGTGCTGCTCGCCACGGTCGGCGAACTCTTCCCCGGCGTACGGGCGACGGCCGCGGACACCCCCGAGGCGGCCGCGGTGAAGGGGCGCGCCGCCATGGCGGACGTCCTCGCCGCCGTCGTACGCGACCGGCAGGCGCTGCCCGACCCGGTGGTCGCGATCGAGCACGACCGGGAGGTGCTGATGCTGGACGACGGTCTCGTCGGCGTCGCCCGCGAACGCACCCGCGCCGCGAAGCTCCCGCACAACGCGGCCCGTGAGCACTTCGAGGGGCACATCCTCAACACGCTCACCGAGCTGTACGCCGAGCGCGTCGGGACCGACCCCTACGACGGCACGAGCCTGCTCGACCCCAGCGACATCACGCAGATCCGCGACGAGCTGGCCGAGAACCCCGAGGTCTGGTCCGCGATCGACCGGCTCTGGCCGAGGATCACCCCGCGGCGGCTGGTCGCCGACTTCCTCGCCGCACCCGAGGCGTATCTGGACGACACCGACGCGGCCGCCGTCCGCCGCCCCGTGACCCGGGAGTGGACCGTCGCGGACGTCCCGCTGCTGGACGAGGCCGCCGAACTCCTCGGCGAGGACGACCGGCCGGCCCGGATCCGCGCCGAACGGGAACGGGAGACCCAGATCGCCTACGCGCAGGGCGTCCTCGACGTGTCGTACGCCTCCCGGACCTACGAGTTCGAGGACAAGGAGGACGGCGACCCGGACGGCTCCGAAGTGCTGTCGGCCCACGACATCATCGACGCCGAACGCTTCGCCGAGCGCCACGAGGAGGACGACCACCGCAGCGCCGCCGAACGCGCCGCCGCCGACCGCACCTGGGCGTTCGGCCACATCGTCGTCGACGAGGCGCAGGAGCTGTCGCCGATGGCCTGGCGGCTGCTGATGCGGCGCAGCCCGACCCGTTCCATGACCCTGGTCGGCGACCCCGCCCAGACCGCCGAGGCGGCCGGCGTCGGCTCCTGGTCCGGCATCCTCGCCCCCTACGTCGAGGACCGCTGGGAGCACACCCGCCTCGGCGTCAACTACCGCACCCCCGCGGAGATCATGGAGATCGCGGCGGCCGTCGTCCGCGCCGAACACCCGGACTTCGAACCCCCGGCATCGGTGCGCTCCACGGGCGTACGGCCCTGGGCGCGTGCCGCCGAGGACCTGCCCGAGGCGGTCGCCGCCGCCGTCGGGGAGCTGACCCCCGAGGAGGGCCGGCTCGCCGTCATCGCCCCGCGCGCCCTGCACCGGCGGCTGGCCGCCCGGCTGGACGGGGTGACGGCGGGCGCCGAGCCGGACCTGACCCGGACGGTCGTCCTCCTCGACCCGCGCCAGTCCAAGGGCCTGGAGTTCGACTCGGTGCTCGTGGTGGAGCCGGCCGACTACGGCACCAGCGATCTGTACGTCGCCCTCACCCGGGCCACCCAGCGGCTCGGCGTGGTGCACCACAAGGCGCTGCCGACGGCGCTGGCGGCGGCCCTGGGCTGAGGTGCCGGAGGTGTTCGTCAGGCCGGGCGCAGCCAGAGGGTCGCGAGTGGGGGCAGGGCCAGTCGGATCGACGCCGGGCGGCCGTGCCACCCCTGTGGCTCCGGTTTGAGCGGGTCCGGGTGGGCGACCCCGCTGCCGCCGTACCGCTCGGCGTCGGTGTTGAGGCTCTCGTGCCAGGCGGGGACGTCGTCGGGGACGCCGACGCGGTAGTCGTGGCGGACCACGGGGGAGAGGTTCGCCACGCACAGCAGCGGGGTGCCGTCGGCGTCGTGGCGCAGGAAGGCGAAGACGTCGTCCTCGGCGGCGTCCCCGACCACCCACTGGAACCCGGCCGGGTCGGTGTCGAGCTGCCAGAGCGCGGGCGCCGACCGGTACCCGGCGTTGAGGTCGCGCACCAGGTCCCGCACCCCGCGGTGGTCCGGCTCCGCCGGGTACGCGGGATCCAGCAGCCACCAGTCCGGGCCGTGCGCCTCCGACCACTCCGCGCCCTGCGCGAACTCCTGCCCCATGAAGAGGAGTTGCTTGCCCGGGTGGGCCCACATGAAGGCCAGGTAGGCGCGCAGGTTCGCGCGCTGCTGCCACCAGTCGCCGGGCATCTTCGACACCAACGACCGTTTCCCGTGCACCACTTCGTCGTGGGAGATGGGCAGCACGTAGTTCTCGCTGTACGCGTACACCATCGAGAACGTCATCTCGTGGTGGTGGTGCTTGCGGTGCACCGGCTCGTGGCTCATGTACTGGAGCGAGTCGTGCATCCAGCCCATGTTCCACTTCAGCCCGAAACCCAGCCCGCCGAAACCGCTCGGGCCCCGGTGATGGGTGGCCCGGGTGACGCCGTCCCAGGCCGTCGACTCCTCCGCGACCGTCACCACGCCCGGGCAGCGCCGGTACACGGTGGCGTTCATCTCCTGGAGGAAGGCGACCGCGTCCAGGTTCTCCCGCCCGCCGTGCTCGTTCGGCGTCCACTGCCCCGGCTCGCGCGAGTAGTCGAGGTAGAGCATGGAGGCGACGGCGTCCACCCGCAGCCCGTCGATGTGGAACTCCTCGCACCAGTACACCGCGTTGGCCACCAGGAAGTTGCGCACCTCGCGCCGCCCGAAGTCGAACTCCAGCGTCCCCCAGTCGGGATGGGCCGCCCGCAGCGGATCCTCGTGCTCGTACAGCGGCCGCCCGTCGAACTCCGCCAGCGCCCACGCGTCGCGCGGGAAATGCGCCGGCACCCAGTCCATCAGGACCCCGATCCCGGCCCGGTGCAGCGCGTCCACCAGGAACTTGAAGTCGTCCGGGGTGCCCAGCCGGGCCGTCGGCGCGTAGAAACCGGTGACCTGATAGCCCCAGGACCCCCCGAACGGATGCTCCGCGACCGGCATCAGCTCCACATGCGTGAACCCGAGGTCCCGGACGTACGCGGGCAACTGCTCGGCGAGCTGACGATACGTCAACCCGGGCCGCCAGGAAGGCAGATGTACCTCGTAGACGGAGAACGGCGCCTCGTGCACCGGCGTTTCGGCACGGCGGTCCAGCCACTCGGCGTCGCCCCACTCGTAGCGCGAGGTGTGCACGATCGACGACGTGGCCGGCGGCACCTCGGTGCGGCGGGCCAGCGGATCGGCGCGCAGGGTGTGCGTACCGTCGGGCCGGGCTATGTCGAACTTGTACAGCTCCCCGTCGCCGACCCCGGGCACGAACAGCTCCCAGACGCCGGACGACCCGAGCGAGCGCATCGGGAACCCGGTGCCGTCCCAGAAGTTGAACGACCCCGCCACCCGCACCCCGAGCGCGTTCGGCGCCCACACGGAGAACCCGGTGCCGCTCACGCCCTGGTGGGTCGCCGGGTGCGCGCCGAGCACCGTCCACAGCTCCTCGTGCCGGCCCTCGCCGATCAGATGCAGGTCCAGGTCGCCGAGCGTGGGCAGGAAGCGGTACGCGTCCTCGGTCTCCACGGTGGTGTCCTCGTAGGCCACCAGGAGCCGGTAGGCCGGGACGTCCGTGAGCGGCAGCAGCGCGGAGAAGAAGCCGTCGCCGTCGTCGTGCAGCTCGGCCCGCAGCCCCTCCGCCACGACCGTCACCGACCGCGCGAAGGGCCGCAGCGCCCGGAACACCACCCCGCCCGGCACCGGATGCGCCCCGAGCACCCCGTGCGGATCGTGATGGGTACCGTGCAGCAGCCGCTCACGGTCACCGGCGCCGAGGGCGGGCGAGAAGGGGACGGCCGGGACGGGCTCGACGGGCACCGGCACGGCGGGGGCCTTCTCCACCCCGGCCTGCTTCTTCTTCACCGCGGCCTTCTTCACGGCGCCCTTCTTCGCCGCGGCCTTCTCGGCCCCGGACTTTTTCGCTCCGGCCTTCTTCTTCGGGGGAGTCACGTACGGGGCCTCCTCAGGGCAGGTCGGCTGCGAGCCGGTGTATCGCGGACAGCGGTACGGAGAGCCAGTCGGGCCGGTGCCGGGCCTCGTAGACCACCTCGTAGACCGCCTTGTCGGTCTCCAGGGCCCGCAGCAGCACGGGGTCGGTGCGCGGGTCGGTGCCGGACACCTCGGCGTACCCGGCGCAGTACGCCGACCGGCAGGCGTGCGCCCAGCCGGGGACCGGCGGATCGGCGCAGGAGGCCGCGTAGTCGAAGGAACGCAGCATGCCCGCCACGTCCCGCACGGCCGACTGCGGCATCCGGCGCTCGGCCAGCGGGCGGGCCGGCTCCCCCTCGAAGTCGATCAGCGACCACCGCCCGGACGGCGCCCGCAGGCACTGCCCGAGATGCAGATCGCCGTGCACCCGCTGCGCGGTCCAGGTGTGCCCCTCCGCCGCGAGATCCGCCAGCGCCGAGAAGGCGGTACGCAGGGCGGGCGCGTACGGCCGCAGCGCCGGCACCGCCCGCGCCGCCGCGTCCAGGCGTACGACCATGCCGTCCACCAGGGGCTGTATCTGCGCGGTGCCGAGCGTCGCCGTGGGCAGCGCCCGGGCCAGCGCCCCGTGCACCTCGGCGGTGGCCCGCCCCAGCGCCCGCGCCTCCGCGACGAAGTCCTCGCCCTTGGCCAGCTCCCGCAGCGCCAGCTCCCAGCCGTCCGTCGCCCCCTGCACGAACGGCTGGAGCACCCCGACCACGTACGTGTCGTCGTCGACGTCCGCGTGCATCCACGCCGTCGGCGCCGGCACCCGGGGGCAGCCCTCGCGGGCCAGCGCCAGCGGCAGTTCCAGATCGGGGTTGACGCCGGGCACGACCCGGCGCAGCAGCTTCAGGATGAACGTATCTCCATAGACCAGGGAGGAGTTGGACTGCTCGGCCGTCATCAGACGCGGGACGAGCCCGGCCCGGATCTCCTGACCGGGGTCCCGGTCGCAGCGCAGGGCGCCGATCCGGGCCCGGGTGCGCAGCGCCTCCAGGAGCAGTTCGGCGGGCCGGGTGTCGTACAGGGCGTCGTAGACCGTGCGCCCGGTCAGCGGGCCGGACGTCACATGGCCGATCAGCGCGGGCGCGAGCCGGGGCGGCAGCGCCTCCCGGACGCCGATCAGGAGCTGGTAGCAGTCGCCCGCGCTGCCCGGCTGATGCGCCCGCACCAGCAGGTGGTACAGCCCGAGCCGGCCCGGCGGCGGCAGCAGCTCGGTGACCGTGACCAGCGAGAACCCGGTGACCGGCCGCCCCTTCCCGGCGAACCACCGCTGCCGTGGCAGCCACTCCCGCAGCAGCGGGTCCAGTGACGCGAGGAGACCTGGACTTGTCGTGCCGGAACGGGTGACCGTGTCCGCCATGGCGTCACATTCCTTTCCCCGCGGGGGGTCGGGGTGTTACTGATGCGTGCCCCGGGCGGGGCGGGGGAAACCGCCCCGCCGCGGGTTCTAGACGGTGTCCCGGCGGAGGCGGAACCAGTAGAAGCCGTGCCCCGCGAGGGTGAGCAGGTACGGCAGGTCGCCGACCGCCGGGAAGCGCACCCCGCCGAAGAGTTCGACCGGGTAGCGCCCCTTGAAGCGGCTCAGGTCCAGCTCCGTGGGCTGTGCGAAGCGGGAGAAGTTGTGCACGCACAGCACGAGGTCGTCCTCGTACTCGCGCAGGAACGCGAGGACGGCCGGGTTCGAGGACGGGAGTTCCGTGTACGTCCCCAGTCCGAACGCCGGGTTCTGCTTGCGGATCTCGATCATCCGGCGGGTCCAGTGGAGCAGCGACGACGGCGACGACATGGACGCCTCGACGTTGGTGACCTGGTAGCCGTAGACGGGGTCCATGATCGTGGGGAGGAAGAGGCGTCCGGGGTCGCAGGAGGAGAAGCCGGCGTTGCGGTCGGGG
>NZ_JAANNX010000096.1:0-12897 GCF_013363615.1 Streptomyces sp. CAI-85
CTTCGCGTGGGACGAGGTCTTCGACTGGTACGTCGAGCTGTCCAAGACCACCTTCCAGGCGGGCGGCCCGGCGGCCGAGGTGAGCAAGCGCGTCCTGGGCGAGGTCCTCGACGTCACGCTGAAGCTGCTGCACCCGGTGGTCCCCTTCGTCACGGAGACCCTCTGGACGACCCTGACCGGCGGCGAGTCGATCGTCGTCGCCGACTGGCCGAGCGACTCGGGCTTCCGTGACGCCGCCGCCGAGCGGGAGATCGAGAGCCTCCAGGCCGTCGTCACCGAGGTCCGCCGCTTCCGCGCCGACCAGGGCCTCCAGCCCGGCCAGCGGGTTCCGGCCCGCCTGGAGCTGGACGGCACGCCGTTCGCGGCGCACGAGGCGGCGATCCGCCAGCTCCTGCGTCTCCAGCCGGAGGGCGAGGCGTTCTCCGCGACCGCCACTCTGCCGGTCGCGGGCGCCACGGTCGCGCTGGACCTGTCCGGCACGATCGACGTCGCCGCGGAACGCAAGCGCCTGGCGAAGGACCTCGCGGCCGCGGAGAAGGAGAAGGCCCAGGCCACCGCCAAGCTCGGCAACGAAGCCTTCCTCGCCAAGGCCCCCGACAACGTCGTGGACAAGATCCGAGGCCGCCTGACCAAGGCGGACGAGGACATCACGCGCATCCAGGCCCAGCTCGGCCGCCTCCCGGAGGCGTAGACGCGCACGTCCCCCGAGGCCCCGGAGCTGCACAGTTCCGGGGCCTCGGGTTGCCGTGGGGGCGTTGCGCAGCCCGGCGCTCGCGGGGTGCCGCCGCGCCCACCCGTGCCGCCCCAGCGGCACGACTGCCCGCGGCTACGGTGGCACCTGCGGCACACCCGCGGACGCCGGAGCTGTACAACGCCGCGCACATCAACCCACCCAGGGGCGCGGGGAACTGCGCGACCGGCCCGCACCAACCCGCACCCGCCCAGCGGGACCGGCCGCCGCCCTCCACGGGCGCTCAAGGAGCCCCGGACGCCATCGGCCCACCCAGGGGCGCGGGGAACTGCGCGCCCGGCCCGCACCAACCCGCACCCGCCCAGCGGGACCAGCCGCCGCCCTCCACGGGCGCTCAAGGAGCCCCGGACGCCATCGGCCCACCCAGGGGCGCGGGGAACTGCGCGCCCGGCCCGCACCAACCCGCACCCGCCCAGCGGGACCAGCCGCCGCCCTCCACGGGCGCTCAAGGAGCCCCGGACGCCATCGGCCCACCCAGGGGCGCGGGGAACTGCGCGACCGGCCCCCGCGAACCCGCACCCGCCCGACGGGATCAGCCACCCCCTTCCACAGGCGCCGCCTTAGACTGGCCCCGTGAGTGACAGCGACCCCTTCGACGAGATCGTCGCCGCCGAGACCGACCGTGATCCCGACCTCGCGGTGATCGAGGCCGGCAGCCGTACTCTGCGCACCCAGGGCGCCGGGCCGAGCGCGGAGGTTCCCGCGCGGCCCGCCGACCCCGAGGTGGACAAGGCCCTGCGCGAGGTCGAGACGGAGCTGGCCACCCGCTGGGGCGAGACCAAGCTGGAGCCCTCCGTCAGCCGCATCTCCGCGCTGATGGACGTCCTGGGCGACCCGCAGCGCTCGTACCCCTCCATCCACATCACCGGGACCAACGGCAAGACGTCCACGGCCCGCATGATCGAGGCCCTCCTCGGCGCCTTCGAGCTGCGCACCGGCCGCTACACCAGCCCGCACGTCCAGTCCGTCACCGAGCGCATCAGCCTGGACGGCGCCCCGATCTCCGCCGAGCGCTTCATCGAGACGTACCAGGACGTCAAGCCGTACGTCGAGATGGTCGACGCGCAGCAGGAGTACCGGCTGTCGTTCTTCGAGGTGCTCACCGGCATGGCGTACGCCGCGTTCGCGGACGCCCCGGTGGACGTGGCCGTCGTGGAAGTCGGCATGGGCGGCTCCTGGGACGCCACCAACGTCATCGACGGCGACGTCGCCGTCGTCACGCCCATCGATCTCGACCACACCGACCGGCTGGGGGAGACCCCCGCCGAGATCGCGGGCGAGAAGGGCGGCATCATCAAGCAGGGCGCGACCGTCATCCTGGCCCAGCAGCCGGTCGACGCGGCGCAGGTCCTGCTGAAGAAGGCCGTCGAGGTCGACGCCACCGTGGCCCGCGAGGGCCTGGAGTTCGGTGTGGTCGCCCGGCAGGTCGCCGTCGGCGGCCAGCTCGTCACCCTGCGCGGACTCGGCGGCGAGTACCCCGAGGTGTACCTCCCCCTGCACGGCGCCCACCAGGCGCACAACGCGGCCGTCGCGCTCGCCGCCGTCGAGGCGTTCTTCGGCGTGGGCGCCCAGCGGGCCGAGCCGCTCGACCTCGACACCGTCCGCAAGGCGTTCGCGGCCGTGTCCTCGCCGGGCCGCCTGGAGGTCGTGCGCCGCTCGCCGACGATCGTGCTGGACGCCGCCCACAACCCGGCGGGCGCCCGGGTCACCGCCGACGCGGTGGGCGAGGCGTTCGATTTCAGCCGGCTGATCGGTGTGGTCGGCGCGAGCGGCGACAAGAACGTCCGGGGGCTCCTCGAAGCCTTCGAGCCGATCTTCGCCGAGGTCGTCGTCACGCAGAATTCCAGCCACCGCGCGATGGACGCGGACGAGCTGGCCGCGATCGCCGTCGAGGTGTTCGGCGACGAGCGGGTCCAGGTCGAGCCGCGGCTGCCCGACGCTCTGGAGGCGGCGATCACGCTCGCCGAGGAGGAGGGCGAGTTCACCGGCGGCGGTGTGCTGGTCACCGGTTCCGTCATCACGGTCGGCGAGGCCCGGCTGCTCCTCGGGAAGGGCTGAGGCCCCGTCATGCGTACGCTCTGCTCCTCGACCCTGATCGGCGAGTTCTTCATCGTGGGCTTCGCCGGCCTGGTCGCCATGAAGGACCCCGACCTCGCCATGTCCACGGTGTGGACGGTGTGCGGGATCGCGATGTTCGCCTGTGTGGTGCTGTGCGGGCTGGTCACCCGGCCCGGCGGCGTCGCCCTCGGCTGGGCGCTCCAGATCGCGCTGGTCGCGGCCGGGTTCTTCGTCCCGATGATGTTCATCGTGGGGCTGCTGTTCGCGGGCCTGTGGTGGGCGTCGGTGCACTACGGACGCAAGGTGGACGAGGCGAAGGCCCGCTTCGCGGCCCAGGCGGACACGGCGGACGCGGTGTGACAGCGGGCCCACCCGCCCGAGCCCTGCCCTGTGCTCCCGCCCGTGATCACGCCCTGTAATCTCGTCCCACCGCACCCCGGCAGTAGTGCACCACAGCAGTCGTAAGGAGCCCCTCGTGAGCCAGCGCACCCTCGTCCTCCTCAAGCCCGACGCCGTCCGTCGTGGCCTGACCGGCGAGATCATCAGCCGTATCGAGCGCAAGGCCGACTGGCGGATCACCGCGCTGGAGCTGCGGACCCTGGAGCGCGCCACCCTGGAGACGCACTACGCGGAGCACGTGGGCCGCCCGTTCTACGAGCCGCTGGTCGAGTTCATGCTGTCCGGCCCCGTCGTCGCCCTGATCGTCGAGGGCGAGCGGGTCATCGAGGGCGTGCGCGCGCTGGCCGGTCCGACCGACCCGATCGCCGCCGCGCCGGGCTCGATCCGCGGCGACTTCGGTGTCATCGTCCGGGAGAACCTGATCCACGCCTCCGACTCCGAGGAGTCCGCCGAGCGCGAGGTCAAGATCTTCTTCCCGGGCCGCGCGTAGCCGACCGCATGCCGCCGGGGCGCGGTGGGCAAAGTTTTCGTGGAGAATTCTGAGTCACCGTCAGCTCGATCGTCCGCCTGACCTGGGACGGCCGTACCTTTTCGGCCGTCCTTCGGCATATGCGTGCCGATCGGGGGAACGCGTGCCCCCGATGGACCGTCTCCACAAGCGAGCCGGTGCCGCATCTGCTGACAATGGCGAAGACCCTCGCGCAGTGTTCGAGAAGGCGCGTCTACGATGTAACCCTTCACGTCACAGCACCCACCTCGCCGTCCTGAAAAAGCCGTCACACGCTCATGGGAAGGCCAGTCGAATCCTGATGGGGAACTCAATGTCGTTCATCGGCCGTGACATGGCTGTCGACCTCGGGACCGCCAACACGCTGGTGTACGTCAGGGGTCGCGGGATCGTACTCAACGAGCCGTCCGTCGTCGCGATCAACACCAACACCGGTGGCATCCTCGCGGTCGGCGCGGAGGCGAAGAAGATGATCGGGCGGACGCCGGGCAACATCGTCGCCGTGCGTCCGCTGAAGGACGGCGTCATCGCCGACTTCGAGATCACCGAGCGGATGCTCCGCTACTTCATTCTGAAGATCCACAAGCGGCGGTATCTCGCCCGGCCGCGGGTCGTCGTCTGTGTGCCCTCGGGCATCACGGGTGTCGAGCGCCGTGCCGTCATCGAGGCGTCGACCCAGGCCGGCGCCCGTCAGGTGCACATCATCGAGGAGCCCATGGCCGCGGCCATCGGCTCCGGCCTGCCGGTCCACGAGGCCACGGGCAACATGGTGGTGGACATCGGCGGCGGCACCACGGAGGTCGCGGTCATCTCGCTCGGCGGCATCGTCACCGCACAGTCCATCCGCGTCGCGGGCGACGAACTGGACAACGCGATCATCCAGCACATCAAGAAGGAGTACAGCCTCCTTCTCGGTGAGCGGACGGCCGAGCAGATCAAGATCACGATCGGTTCGGCGTACGACCTCGACTCCGACGAGCACACCGAAATCCGTGGCCGGGACCTGGTGTCCGGACTGCCCAAGACCGTCGTGATCTCGGCCGCCGAGGTACGCAAGGCGATCGAGGAACCGGTCAACGCGATCGTCGACGCCGTGAAGACCACGCTCGACAAGTGCCCGCCGGAGCTGTCCGGCGACATCATGGACCGCGGAATCGTTCTGACCGGCGGCGGAGCCCTGCTGCGCGGACTGGACGAGCGGCTGCGCCGGGAGACCGGTATGCCGATCCACATCGCCGAGGACCCGCTGGACAGCGTGGCGCTCGGCTCCGGCAAGTGCGTCGAGGAGTTCGAGGCGCTCCAGCAGGTCCTGGACGCCGCGCCCCGCAGATGACGTAACACTTCGATTCCGCCGTACGGGACGATCCCTTCTCGTGCGGCGGATCGTCGATATCGAGGCATAAGCTCCGACAAAGCGCCCTTGGCCTTTCTGGCCAGGGGCTACCCGAATTCCACAGTCTGGTTCCTGTTTTCCTATCGAGGAAGGGCACGGCCGCCGCACGTGAGGGACACACGAGAGAGCCGGCTGCTCCTGGTGCTGCTGGTCGCCGTCGCGTTCGCGCTGATCACGGTCGACATCCGGGGCGGCGAGGACTCCCCGGTCGACGGCGCCCGCCAGGCCGCGGCCACCGTCTTCGGCCCGATCGAGGACGGAGTGGCCTCGGCGGTGAACCCCGTCGGCAACGCCGTCTCCGCCGTCCGCGAGTCCGGTGAGCGCCACGACCGGCTCGCCGCGCTGGAGAAGGAGAACGCGGCCCTCAAGGCGAAGCTCGGCAGCGACGACCGCAACCGCAGCCGCCTCAACCAGCTCGACAAGATGCTCAAGACCGCCGGCGCGGGCCAGTACGGCATCAAGGGCGCGCAGGTCATCGCGATAGGAGCGGCCCAGGGCTTCTCCTGGACGATCACCGTCGACGTCGGCGCCCGGGACGGCGTCAAGCGCGACATGACGGTCCTCAACGGCGACGGCCTGGTCGGCCGGGTCACCACGGTCGGCCCGAACACCGCGACCGTACTCCTCGCCAACGACCCGGACTTCACCGTCGGCACCCGGATGGAGGGCTCCGACGAACTCGGCTTCGCCTCCGGCCAGGGCGACCAGCCGCTGCGCGTCGAACTGCTCAACGGCAAGGCGGACGTGAAGAAGGGCGACCGGCTCGTCACCTTCGGCTCGCAGGCCGACAAGCCGTTCGTGCCCGGCGTCCCGGTCGGCGTGGTCTCCCGGGTCGACCCCTCCGGCGGCGACCTCACCCGCACCCTCTACGTCACGCCGTACGTCAGCTTCACCAAGCTCGACATCATCGGAGTGGTCGTCCAGGCGCCGAAGAAGGACCCGCGCGACACCGTGCTCCCGGCCAAGCCCAAGCCGGTGCCCACCCCGACGGTCACCGTCACCGTGACCCCGAACGCCGACGGCCCGCAGCAGTAGGAGCTGACACACCCCATGCGCGTCAACCGGATCCTGCTCTCCGTCCCGTTGGTCGTCGTCGCCCTGGTGATCCAGGTGAGCGTGCTCGCCCGCCTCCATCTGCCCGGCGCCGTCCCCGACCTGCTGCTCCTCACCGTCCTCGGCCTCGCCATGGTCTACGGCCATGTCGGCGGCGCCCTCATCGGCTTCGGCGCCGGGCTCCTCGCCGACCTCGCCCCGCCCGCCGACCACGCAGCCGGCCGCTACGCCCTGGTGCTCTGCGTCATCGGCTACCTCGCCGGGCTGATCAAACCGGAGAACGGCCAGATCAAGTCGGCCACCGGCCCGATGCTGGTCGTGGTCGGCGCCGCCGTCGGCTCCACCCTGCTCTACGCGGGCGTGGGCGCCCTGGTCGGCGACACCGCCGCCCGCCATGTCGGCCTGACCGGACTGCTGTTCACGGCGGCCCTCTACGACCTGCTGCTCGCCCCGTTCGTGGTGCCCGTCGTGATGTTCCTGGCCCGGCGCGCGGAGAACGACCCGCTCGCCGAGACCGGCTCCGCCTCCAAGGCGTCCGACCTCTCCTCGGGCTGGCTCTCCGCGGGCACCGGCCTGCGGATCGGCGGCCAGCGCGGCGGACTGAAGATGAAGGTCACCAAGGCGCGGGTGGCCCGGGCCGGCCGCATCAAGGGGGTCAAGCGGCTGTGACCGTAGCGCGGCCGGGCCTCACAGGCTCGTCGGACATGACACCTGAACAGATCCGAGAGGGGGAGACAGCCACACCATGACCAACATTCCCGAGACCGGACGGACCCCACGGGTCCAGACCCGGCTCGTCGTCATCCAGATCCTCGTCCTCTCCCTCCTCGGCACCCTGGGCGGACGCCTGTGGTACCTCCAGATCCGGGAGGGCGCCGAGTACGCCAAGGAGGCGTCCGGCAACCACGTCCAGCAGGTCGTCGAGCCCGCCGTGCGCGGCTCCATCCTGGACGCGCGCGGCGTGCCCCTCGCGGACAACGAGACCCGTCTGGTGGTCTCCGCCTCCCGCACCGACCTGCTCAAGCAGAAGGACGACGGCAAGGGCGTCCTGACCAAGCTCGCGGGCGTCCTCGGCCTGGACCCGGACGAGGTGCTCCAGAAGGTCCGGCTGTGCGACGCCCAGACGCCCCAGCCCTGCTGGAACGGCTCGCCCTACCAGCCCATCCCCATCACCGACGAGGCCACCGCCAAGCAGGCCCTCCAGATCCGTGAGCGCGCCGAGGACTTCCCCGGCATCACCGCCGAACCGGAGGCCGTGCGCCGCTACACCGCCCCCGGCAAGTCCAACACCGCCCAGGTCCTCGGCTACCTCTCCCCGGTCACCGACGAGGAACTCACCAAGGCCCAGGACACCGACTCGCCCTATCTGCGCTCCGACCAGGTCGGCCGCTCCGGCCTGGAGCGCCAGTACGACAAGGAACTGCGCGGCAAGGCCGGCGTCACCCGCTACGAGGTCGACAACCTCGGCCGGGTCATCGGCCAGGCCGAGGCGGACGCCGCCGAGCCCGGCTCCAACCTCGTCACCAGCATCGACTCCCGCGTCCAGCGCGTCGCCGAGTACGAGCTGAACGAGGCGATGAAGGAAGCCCGCAAGCAGTGGGACCGCAACACCCACGAGAACTACAAGGCCGACTCCGGCGCCGTCGTCGTGATGGAGGCCAAGACCGGCCGGGTCGTCGCCATGGCGTCCAACCCGTCGTACGACCCCAACGCCTGGGTCGGCGGCATCTCCGCCAAGGACTACAAGAAGCTCACCGGCAAGAACTCCAACTACCCGCTGCTCAACCGGGCCATACAGGGTCAGGCCGCGCCCGGCTCGATCTTCAAGGTGGTCTCCACGGCCGCCGCGGTCGAGGCGGGGTACGAGTTCGACGGCCGCTACGACTGCTCCAGCTCCTACAGCGTCGGCGGCCAGGTCTTCAAGAACTTCGAGTCGGCGAACTACGGTCCGATCAGCCTCGGCCGCGCCCTGGAGGTCTCCTGCGACACCGTCTTCTACAGCCTCGCCCACCAGCAGTGGCAGAAGGACGGCGGCATCGACCCCAAGAAGAAGCCCAAGGACTACTTCTACAAGGCGGCCCACCAGTTCGGCCTCGGCAAGGAGACCGGCATCGACCTGCCCAACGAGGTCACCGGCCGGGTCCCCGACCGCGAGTGGAAGCAGTCGTACTGGAAGGCCAACAAGGACGCCTGGTGCAAGACCGGCAAGAAGGACGGCACCTACGTCGAGCGGATCTCGTACGAGAACTGCCTCGAGGGCAACAAGATGCGCGCCGGTGACGAGATCAACTACTCCATCGGCCAGGGCGACACCCTGGTGACGCCGATCCAGATGGCCACCATCTACGCCGCCATCTCCAACGGCGGCACCCTGTACGACCCGACGGTCGGCAAGGCCGTCCTGAGCCCCGACGGCACGTTGGTCCGCGAGATCGCGCCCAAGGCGCACGGCAAACTGCCCGTCAGCAAGCAGACCCTCGCCAAGATGGACGAGGCCCTGGAGGGCGTGGCCACCCGCGGTACGGCCGCCTGGCGGTTCGGCGGCTGGCCGCAGGACAAGATCCCGATGCACGCCAAGACCGGTACCGCCGAGGTCTACGGCAAGCAGACGACGTCCTGGTTCGCCACGTACACCGAGGACTACGCGATCGTGATGACGATCTCCCAGGGTGGCACCGGCTCCGGCGCCTCGGGCCCGGCCGTGCGCAACATCTACGACGCGCTGTACGGCATCGCCGACGACGGCACGATCGACAAGAAGAACGCCCTGCTGCCCACCCCGCAGAAGGGCCTGCCGAAGGTCCAGGCGGACGGCACCATCAAGGCGCCCAAGGTCACCAAGGACCCGGCGAAGGAGCAGCGCCTCAGCCAGGAGGGCGTGCCCGACCCGGACGCCTCGCAGCCCGCAGGGACCGTGGAGCAGACCGGCAACAGCAACCGCGACACCCGCCGCAGACAGCGGCGCGGACGGCGGCAGCGGGACCGGGGAAGCCGGAGGATGTGCACATGACCGGCGCGAACAGCTTCTCCGTCTCCGGATACGGGCCCGAACGGGCCGGCTGGACCCGGGTCTTCGCCCGGGACTCGCTGGCCCGGCGGCTGGACTGGCCGATACTGCTGTCGGCGATCGCCCTGTCCCTGATCGGCTCGGTGCTGGTCTTCTCCGCGACCCGCAACCGCACCGAGATCAACCAGGGCGACCCGTACTTCTTCCTGGTACGGCACCTGCTGAACACCGGCATCGGCTTCGCCCTGATGATCGGCACCGTCTGGCTCGGCCACCGCACCCTGCGCAACGCGGTCCCGGTGCTGTACGGCCTGTCGGTGCTGCTGATCCTGCTGGTGCTCACCCCGCTCGGCTCCACCGTCAACGGCGCGCACTCCTGGATCCAGCTCGGCGGCGGTTTCTCGCTCCAGCCCTCCGAGTTCGTGAAGATCACGATCATCCTGGGCATGGCGATGCTGCTGGCGGCCCGGGTCGACGCCGGCGACAAGCCCTACCCGGACCACCGCACGGTCGTCCAGGCGCTCGGCCTCGCCGCCGTCCCCATGCTGATCGTGATGCTCATGCCCGACCTCGGGTCGGTCATGGTGATGGTGATGATCGTGCTGGGCGTGCTGCTGGCCTCCGGCGCCTCCAACCGCTGGATCTTCGGGCTCATCGGCGCGGGCGCGGCCGGCGCGGTCGCCGTCTGGCAGCTCCACATCCTGGACGACTACCAGATCGCCCGGTTCGCCGCCTTCGCCAACCCCAGCCTCGACCCGGCGGGCGTCGGCTACAACACCAACCAGGCGCGTATCGCGATCGGCTCCGGCGGACTGACCGGCGCCGGACTCTTCCACGGCTCGCAGACCACCGGCCAGTTCGTCCCCGAGCAGCAGACCGACTTCGTGTTCACGGTCGCGGGCGAGGAACTGGGCTTCGTCGGCGCGGGACTGATCGTCGTCCTGCTCGGCGTGGTCCTGTGGCGCGCCTGCCGGATCGCCCGCGAGACGACCGAGCTGTACGGCACGATCGTGGCCGCCGGGATCGTGGCGTGGTTCGCCTTCCAGTCGTTCGAGAACATCGGCATGACCCTCGGCATCATGCCGGTGACCGGTCTGCCCCTGCCGTTCGTCTCCTACGGCGGCTCGTCGATGTTCGCGGTGTGGGTGGCGGTGGGGCTGTTGCAGTCCATCCGGGTGCAGCGGCCGATGTCGGCCTAGCGCCCGGCGGGGCGTCACCACGGCGAATAGTGGTCATTCGGGCCCGGCGGGCACTGCCCTCCGGGCCCGAGTGCGACTAGATTTTGTTCATGGCGGAGACGAAACGCGAGATCGAGCGCAAGTACGAATCCGAAGACAGCGGACTGCCCGACCTCACCGGAGTCCCCGGGGTCGCCGACGTCCTCGACAAGGGCACCGCGGAACTCGACGCGACCTACTACGACACCTCGGACCTGCGCCTGGCGGCGGCCTCCGTCACCCTGCGCCGCAGAACCGGCGGCTCCGACGCCGGCTGGCATCTGAAACTCCCCGTCGGACCCGGCGTCCGCGACGAGATCCGGGTCCCCCTCCAGGACGACCTGCCCGAAGAACTCGCCGGACTCGTCCGCGCCCGGGTCCGCGAAGGACAACTGGTGCCCGTGGTCCGGCTGCGCTCCGCCCGCGACATCCACGACCTCGTGGACGCCGAGGGCCGCCCGCTCGCCGAGATCGGCGTCGACCGCGTCCACGCCGAACGCCTCTTCGGCGGCAAGGGCTCCACCCAGTGGACCGAGATCGAGGTCGAACTGGCCGACGACCGCGACCCCGCCTTCCTCGACAAGGTCGAGAAACGCCTGCGCAAGGCCGGCGTACGCCCCTCGAAGTCCACCTCCAAGCTGGCGCGGGCGCTCGCCGAGACCAAGGGCGGCCATCCGAAGCGGAAGGCGACGGCCCCCGGCGAGCCCGTCACCGCGGGCGATCACGTCCTCGCCTACATCCGCGCCCAGCGGGACGCGATCGTCGCCCTGGACCCCGCCGTACGCCTGGACACCGAGGAGTCCGTCCACGACATGCGGGTCGCCACCCGGCGGCTGCGCAGCACCTTCCGCTCCTTCCGCACGGTCCTCGACCGCGAGGTCACCGACCCCATCGCCGACGAACTGAAGTGGCTCGCCGGAGAGCTGGGCGTCGGCCGCGACCAGGAGGTCCTGGCCGAACGCCTCGGCGCCGCCCTCGCCGACCTGCCCCCGGGACTGGTCGACGGCCCGGTGACCGAGCGGCTGCACACCTGGGCCACCGCCGGCCAGGACGGCTCGCGCCGCCGGATGCTCGGCGCCCTGGACTCCCCGCGCTACCTCACCCTCCTGGACACCCTGGACGCCGTCGTCACCGCCCCGCCGCTGCGCAGGGCGGCCGCCAAGAAGCCGGGCAAGGTGCTCCCCAAGGCCGTACGCAAGGACTTCGGGAAGGTGTCCGCGCTGGTCGAGGAGGCGATCGAGCAGCCGCCGGGAGCCGACCGCGACCTCGCCCTGCACGAGGCCCGCAAGAAGGCCAAGCGCACCCGCTACGCGGCCGAGGCCGCCACGCCCGCCCTCGGCGGCCCGGCCAAGGACCTCACCAAGTCCATGAAGTCGCTCCAGAGCCTGCTCGGCGACCACCAGGACAGCGTCATGGCCCGCACGACCCTGCGCGAACTGTCCGCGGTGGCCCACGCGGCGGGCGAGAACACCTTCACCTACGGCCTGCTCTACGGCCGGGAGGAGCGCAGGTCGGCGGCGGTGGAGACCGAGGTCCCCGACGCGTGGAAGACGATCCGCGCGTCCATGACGGTCTAGCCTTTCCGCGACCCGGCCGGGGGAGTGCTCCGGCCGGGTTAGGCTAGATGGTCACCCCTGTCAGCTCACGAAGGTAACGCCGCGATGTCTGTCGAGTCGGTCTTCCCGCAGCTCGAAGCCTTGCTCCCGCATGTGCAGAAGCCGATCCAGTACGTGGGCGGCGAGCTGAACTCCACGGTCAAGCCCTGGGAGTCCAGTGACGTCCGCTGGGCGCTGATGTACCCGGACGCCTACGAGGTCGGTCTGCCCAACCAGGGCGTCATGATCCTCTACGAGGTCCTCAACGAGCAGGAGGGCGTCCTCGCCGAGCGCACCTACAGCGTGTGGCCGGACCTGGAGGCGCTGATGCGGGAGCACGGCGTCCCGCAGTTCACGGTCGACAGCCACCGCCCGGTGCGCGCCTTCGACGTGTTCGGTCTGTCCTTCTCCACGGAGCTGGGCTACACCAACATGCTCACCGCCCTGGACCTGGCCGGCATCCCGCTGGAGTCCAAGGACCGCGGCCCGGACGACCCGATCGTCCTCGCCGGCGGCCACGCGGCCTTCAACCCCGAGCCGATCGCCGACTTCATCGACGCGGCGGTCATCGGCGACGGCGAGCAGGCCGTCCTCGACATGACCCGCATCATCAAGGAGTGGAAGGCCGAGGGCCGCCCCGGCGGCCGCGAGGAGGTGCTCCTGCGCCTCGCCAAGACCGGCGCGGTGTACATCCCGGCCTTCTACGACGTCGAGTACCTCCCCGACGGCCGGATCGCCCGTGTGGTCCCCAACCGCTCGGGCGTGCCGTGGCGGGTGTCCAAGCACACCGTCATGGACCTCGACGAATGGCCTTACCCCAAGCAGCCCCTGGTCCCGCTCGCCGAGACCGTCCACGAGCGCATGTCGGTGGAGATCTTCCGCGGCTGCACCCGCGGCTGCCGCTTCTGCCAGGCCG
>NZ_JAANNX010000097.1:0-12707 GCF_013363615.1 Streptomyces sp. CAI-85
GTCCCGGTCGTCCACGTTCAGCCAGAACTGGTAGAACGCGTACGGCGTCGTCATCTCCGGGTCGAGCCAGACGGCGCCGCCCTCGGTCTTGCCGAACTTGGTGCCGTCCGCCTTGGTCATCAGCGGGGTCGCCAGCGCGTGCACGTCCGCGTGCGGCTCCAGCCTGTGGATCAGGTCCAGACCGGCCGTGAGGTTGCCCCACTGGTCGCTGCCGCCCTGCTGGAGCGTGCAGTTGTAGCGCCGGAAGAGCTGGAGGAAGTCCATGCCCTGGAGGATCTGGTAGCTGAACTCGGTGTAGCTGATGCCCTGGTCGGACTCCAGACGGCGGGCCACGGAGTCCTTCGTCAGCATCTTGTTGACGCGGAAGTGCTTGCCGATGTCCCGCAGGAACTCGATCGCGGACAGTCCGGCCGTCCAGTCGAGGTTGTTCACCATCACGGCCGCGTTCTCGCCCTCGAAGGACAGGAACGGCTCGATCTGGCCGCGCAGCTTGTCGACCCAGCCCGCCACCGTCTCCGGCGCGTTCAGCGTGCGCTCGGCGGTCGGGCGGGGGTCGCCGATCAGACCCGTGGCCCCGCCGACCAGCGCCAGCGGCCGGTGCCCGGCCTGCTGGAGCCGGCGCACGGTGAGCACCTGCACCAGATGCCCCACGTGCAGGGACGGCGCGGTCGGGTCGAAGCCGCAATAGAACGTGACGGGACCGTCCGCGAGCGCCTTGCGCAAGGCGTCCTCGTCGGTGGACAGGGCGAACAGGCCCCGCCACTTCAGCTCGTCGACGATGTCCGTCACGGTTCTCGTATCTCCTCGATGGTCTGCTTGCTCGTGGGCGGCCCGGGGCCGCGGGTACGAGGTTATACGCCCTGACTGACAGAGCTCATATTGAAATCCGGCACCCGCAGCGCGGGCATCGCGGCCCGGGTGAACCAGTCGCTCCACTCCCGCGGCAGCGTCTTCTCGGTGCGCCCCGCCTCCGTGGCCCGGCCCAGCAGCCCGACCGGCGACTCGTTGAACCGGAAGTTGTTCACCTCGCCGACCACCTCGCCGTCCTCGACCAGGTACACGCCGTCCCGGGTCAGGCCGGTGAGCAGCAGGGTCGCCGGGTCCACCTCGCGGATGTACCACAGGCAGGTCAGCAGCAGCCCGCGCCCGGTGCCCGCCACCATCTCCTCCAGCGAACGGTCCGCGCCGCCCTCCAGGATCAGGTTGTCACCGGCCGGCGCCACCGGCAGACCCGTCAGACCCGCGCTGTGCCGGCTGGTCGCGAGATGCCGCAGCTCGCCCTCGCCGATCCACTCCGTGGCCCGCAGCGGCAGCCCGTTGTCGAACACGGACTGGTCCCCGCCCGAGGAGTGCGCGATGACGAACGGCGCCGACTCCAGGCCGGGCTCGTGCGGATCGCTGCGCAGGGTCAGCGGCAGCTCGGACAGTTGCTCGCCGAGCCGCGTGCCGCCGCCCGGCTTGGAGAACACCGTGCGGCCCTCGGCCGCGTCCCGGCCGGACGCCGACCAGAACAGATAGATCAGCAGGTCCGCGACGGCCGTCGGCGGCAGCAGCGTCTCGTACCGCCCGGCGGGCAGCGCCACCTTCCGCTCGGCCCAGCCCAGACGGACGGCCAGCTCGGCGTCGAGCGCCCCCGGGTCGACGTCCTTGAAGTCCCGGGTGGAACGGCCCGCCCACGCCGAACGCGTCCGGTCCGGCGACTTGGCGTTCAGCTCCAGCGTGCCGTTCGGCTGGTCGTGCCGCAGCCGCAGCCCCGTCGAGGTGCCCACGTACGACGTCACCAGCTCGTGGTTGGCGAAGCCGTACAGCTCCCGGCCGCCCGCACGCGCGCGTGCGAACGCCTCGCCCAGCGCCGGGGCGAAGTCCACGAACACCGCCGACGACGTCTCGGCCGGGCCCTCCGTGAAGTCGGGGGACTCCGGCACCGCGGTGACCAGCGGCTGCGCGTCCTCCGCCGGTGCGGCGCCGCGCGCGGCCGCCTCCGCGGCCCGCACCAGGGGCTCCAGGTCGTCCGCGGTCACCGCGGACCGCGAGACGACCCCGGAGGCGGTGCCCTCCTTGCCGTCGACGGTCGCGATCACGGTGAGGGTGCGCCCGCGCGTGACGCCGTTGGTGGTGAGGGCGTTGCCCGCCCAGCGCAGGTTCGCCGTGGACTGCTCGTCGGCGATCACGACACAGCCGTCGGCCCGGGACAGTTCGAGGGCGCGCTCGACGACCTCGTGCGGCTTGCTGGTGCGCGCGCTCATCGACCGGCCTCCTGCGTGGTGTTGAGGATGTTGACTCCCTTGAACAGCGCCGAGGGGCAGCCGTGCGACACGGCCGCGACCTGCCCCGGCTGGGCCTTGCCGCAGTTGAACGCGCCCCCGAGGACATACGTCTGCGGCCCGCCCACGGCCGCCATGGACCCCCAGAAGTCGGTGGTCGTCGCCTGGTAGGCCACGTCCCGCAACTGCCCGGTGATCCGCCCGTTCTCGATCCGGAAGAACCGCTGCCCGGTGAACTGGAAGTTGTAGCGCTGCATGTCGATGGACCACGACCGGTCCCCGACGACATAGATCCCGCGGTCGACACTGCCGATGAGGTCCTCGGTCGACATGCCCGCCGGATCCGGCCGCAGCGACACATTGGCCATGCGCTGCACCGGCACATGGCCGGGGGAGTCGGCGAAGGCACAGCCGTTGGACCGGCCGAGACCGGTGAGGCGCGCGATCCGCCGGTCGAGCTGGTAGCCGACGAGCGTGCCGTCCTTCACCAGGTCCCAGGACTGGCCCTCGACGCCCTCGTCGTCGTAGCCGACCGTGGCCAGGCCGTGCTCGGCGGTGCGGTCACCGGTGACGTTCATCAGCTCCGAGCCGTACTTCAGCTTGCCGAGCTGGTCGAAGGTGGCGAACGAGGTGCCGGCGTAGGCGGCCTCGTAGCCGAGCGCACGGTCCAGCTCGGTGGCGTGCCCGATGGACTCGTGGATGGTCAGCCACAGGTTGGACGGGTCCACGACCAGGTCGTACAGCCCCGGGTCGACGCTCGGCGCGCGCATCTTCTCGGCGAGCAGCTCCGGCATCCGCGCCAGCTCCTCGTCCCAGTCCCAGCCGGTCCCGGTGAGGTACTCCCAGCCGCGCCCGACCGGCGGCGCGATGGTGCGCATCGAGTCGAACTCGCCGCTGGACTCGTCCACCGACACCGCCGTCAGCGCCGGGTGCAGCCGCACCCGCTGCTGCGTGGTGACCGTCCCGGCCGTGTCGGCGTAGAACTTGTTCTCGTGCACGGTGAGCAGCGAGGCGTCGACATGGTTGATCCCGTCGGCCGCCAGCAGCCGCGCGCTCCAGTCGGCGAGCAGCGCCGACTTCTCCTCGTCGGGCACGGTGAACGGATCGATCTCGTACGACGACACCCAGGTCTTCTCGGAGTGCACCGGCTCGTCCGCCAGCTCCACCCGCTCGTCCGACCCGGCCGCCTTGATCACCTGCGCGGACAGCTTGGCCATCGCCACCGCCTGCGAGGCCACCTTGGCGGCGGCGTCCATCGTCAGATCGACACCGGAGGCGAACCCCCACGTGCCCCCGTGCACCACCCGCACCGCGTACCCGAGGTCCGTGGTGTCCGACGACCCGGACGGCTTGGCGTCCCGCAACCGCCACGAGGCACTGCGCACCCGCTCGAACCGGAAGTCCGCGTGCTCCGCCCCGAGCGCCCGCGCCCGTGCGAGCGCGGCATCGGCGAGGGCCCTCAGCGGTAGCGCCAGAAATGACTGATCGACCTCATGGGCCACGAGGGCCTCCCCTTGTCACAGTTGGTTGTAGCCGTTGGAAGAGACGGGTGGTCTCGCAGTGAATCATGTCTCTACGACAGCCAGCTCAGGAGAATCCGTACAGCCGCGCGTCTGAGCCGTCGGGACTTTTCCGGCCAACCTGGAGCCGATGTCGGCGATGGGTGCCAATATTCCCTCATGCAAGGTTGGGGGCGGGAGTTTCGTTCGTGGCTGTTGTCGCTCGATGAGCGCGCGATGCGGGGGCTATTGACGCAGCATCAGTGTCTGCGGCGTCGGCAGTGCGGGCATCAGCGTGCCAAGGAGAAAGAGGGGGGAAGTGACGCCCGAGGGGCGTCGAAGCGTGAAGCGCAGTCAGTGCGCGTGTGGTTGACCACTGTGCCGGAGGCACGGCTGCATGCCGTGGCCTCGTGCGGCGTCAGCTGGGCCTCCCGAGCGTTGGTCGGAACATATGGCTTCCCGCCGGCAGTGGTGGCGCTCCCCACGGCCTCCGACCTGGTGACGATGCTCGAGGTGTTGGATCCTGCACTGGCCCGTTGTGCCCTCTATGGGCTGCTGGCCCCGGAGGCGCAGGGTCGTCTGCCCGCGGCGGAGATCGCGACAGCGCACTTGGCCCGCTACCAGGCCGCGGCCGACCGTGAACCACCCCTTGATGCCCGCGAGATAGGTGCGTCGTTCGGGCGGGGACCCGGAGAGGGGGAACAGCGGATGGAGTCGGCGTTGCCGCCGGAGGCAGATGTGCAGGATGCAGAGGTGCGGTGCGACGGGTCGGAGGGGACGGATGCGGACGGCGGCCGGAGCGCAGAGGTCGTCGGGGCAGCGGCTGGGACTCTTGAAGACGCGCCCTGGACCCATGCGATTCGCCGCGCGATGACCGACCTGCGCGCGTCAGGATCGGAGCTGACGGACGTGCTTGGTGAGTTCACCCTGTGCGTGCGGGACGGCAGAGCCCCAGCGGAGCCGGAGCGGCTCAGTGCCCTCAGTGCGGCATGGACCCGAGACCGCGCTCGTCTTGCTGAGGCCATGACTGCCAGAGAGAGCCACTGGCCGCCAGATGGCGGGTACTCCGAACTGGACGCGGAACTCGACCGGGTCGACCAGCTGAGGGATGAGCGGGCGAAGGCCGACGTACAGATGGAGAAGCTCCGGCTGCGCGCCGCCCAGTACGAGCAGTTGATCGCGGGCGCGGAGGCGGACGCGGAGGCTGAAGGCCTGCGTATGGCTCTGGACGGCATCCGCGGTCAGATGTCGGCGATCGAGGCCGTCCTCAAGGGCACTATGGCTCCCGAGGGCCCTACCGCACCCGCGCAGCAGAACGCGCACCCCGCGGTCGGGACAGAAGTCGCTCACTATCCCGAGCCGACTATGCCGACAGAGCCGCCCGCCGAGTCGGTGCCGGAGCCGGAGCCGGAGCCGGCCGCAGAGCCGGCGCAGGAACCTGTGCTGGAGGTGGAACCGGCCGCGGAGCCCGAGCCGGAGCCGGCTGTGGACGACACGAGGCCCCCGTCGAAGACTGTGCCCGTTGCCCCCTCGGAACCGGCCCAACTGCGACCGGAGCCCGAAGACGATGCCACCGCCACGGTGGCTGCCTCTGCCGCAGGACGGAACCTTGCCGATCCGGCATCCGAGTACGACGGCCTGCCCGTGCCCTCGGATCAGCCCGCTGCGGAAGGCGCCGCCTCACCCTGGGACGCAGCCGACGGCGCCTCTCCCGTGGCGCGGCTGGTGGCTCGCGGCGCCCTCCCGCAGGCGTACTGGATGGCTGTGGCGTCGGACGAACCCTCGCATCGCACCAAGGCGCTCGCCTTTCTGGCCGCTGCCTTCGCCTGCACCGACGTGGATGGAGCCACCCGTGTACAGATGGCTCTGGACCTCACGTCCTTGGACCTTGTCGAGGACCGGGACGCGCATGTCGTCGCTCTCGCCGCAGCGATGCGCTCGGGGCTCACGGCCGGTTGGCCGCACGCCCTTGTCAGCGACTTCACGATGCCGGCGGTGTCCCAGCCTTGGCAGCAACTGCTGACCGCTTTGAAGGAAGCCGTGCGGGAGTGCCACGTCTTCGTCCCCGGCTCCATCGACGAGACCACCGAACCGGAGCACGGTCTCACGGTCGAGGACATCGAGGAATCCGCGCGTCTCCTGCTGGAGGACCTCCCACGCCGGACGATCAAGTATCAGCGCGCGTCGCGTGTCCTGAAGTACTTGACTGCCCCCTCGGGAGAGCTCTATCAGGCGCTGTGCGCCGTTCTGGACTGGGCATCTGGTGCCACCGACGGTTCGGCGCTGAAGGCCGTCAGCGAGAACCTCCGGCGCAGCGAATACGTGGACCGCCTCATTGAGGACACCGACAGCCGGTTCCGCACGCCGAAGCAGGCCAAGGAAGCGATCCACTCCGGAGCGCTGCGCCAGCTGAACGCGACGATCGGCTCGGTCGGGGAACTTGTGGCAAAGGCCGAGGCGGTGGCCGCCGCCGTCCAGGCCAGGGATGCCGCGTCCAACACCAAGGTGCCCCAGTGGGCGGCTATGGCCGAACTGGTGCCCCATGACGAAATGCCGGGCGTCGGCGGCGCCGCGCTCGGCCTGCTGGGCCGATGGCTGGCAGCTGAGCCGGTCGGCCACTGGGCGACGACGGTCGATGCGGAGGGCGCCGTCGTCCCCTCTGACGACTGCCTCCTGTTTCTGCCGGAGCTGGCCAGGGACTCCGAGGGCCGCCCCGACTTCCACGACTCCCGGACTCCTGCCGTTCTGGCCGAACTGCTCACCCCGGTCTCCCCCGAGGAGGCGCTGTCCAGCTACGTGAGCCGTGGCGATCTGCACCTGGCCCGCGCCTTGATCCGCGTGGTCGGCGCCGCTGACTCCACAGAGCACACCGAGTGGTTGGAGGAGGCGGTACGGCGCTGCCGGGAAGCGGAGAAAGTCTGGCGCCGCACGGTCGCCGACCACCACAGGCTGGCCGCAGCCCATTTGGCGCAGATCAGGACGCTGAATCTGATGCCGTCCCACACTGAGCGAGAGTTCACCGGCCGCCTGCAAGAGTTCGCGGACGGCGACGAGGCGGGCCGCTACCGATACGCTCTCTGCGCTCTGAGAGACCTCACCGCCGAGCTGACGGATCGGGTCACGGAGTCTACCAAGCGTCTGCGGGAGCGTCTCGACGCCCTGAAACTCGATCCGGAGCGACCGCTCGCGGAAGCCGACCACGACCGCATCGTGCGGCTGATCGACGAAGGAGACACGGTCACTGCACAGGAGTTTCTGGCCCTCGTGGAGAGCGGCCGACGTCTGCCGGAGCGCCCGGACGACGAGGGCGCCGAACTGCGTGACTTCCTGGCCGGACTGACGGGCCCAGGTGCTCCCTCGCCCGGCGGTGACGGAGTCCCTGCCGGGTGGTGGGTCGACCGCTATGGCTCCGGCGAGAAGGTCACCGCCAACGCCGAGCAGGGCATAACTTCCTGGAAAGCGCTGTGCACCAAGAAGGGCCGCAACAGCGACTGGAGCCAGCACATCACGCGCGTGCTGCGACTGCTTGGCCTCAAGCCTCTCGGCCACTTCCAGGCCGAACCGATGGGGCAGGGAGTCCGACGGTTCAAAGGCCGGGCGGGCGTTGTCGAGGCACCCGGGTATGTGGCCGCACTTGGTTCCCGCGCCACCTCATACACCGTCCTGCTCATTTGGGAGGAGCAGCGCGCCGACGGCCCCATTGCTCTCCTTGAGGACTCCGACGTCGATGCCAACATCGTTCTCTACCTGCATCCGCTCGGCCTGGAGGGGCGCCGCGCTCTTGCCGAGGCCTCGCGCCGCAAGGCCCAGCAGGCGCTCGTTGTCGACCCCTCGGTAGTTGGTTGGATGGCGGCCCGCGCGCCGGGCGCATTCCGGGCACTGCAACGCGTGACTCTGCCGTGGACGTCGTACGACCCGTACACCCCGTTCGTCGCGGGTGCCGTGCCGCCTGAGGTCTTCTACGGCCGTGACCAGGAGCTTCGGGAGGTGATGAACCCTGATGGTGGGTTGTTCCTCTACGGCGGGCGTCAGCTCGGCAAGTCCGCGCTGCTGCGCCGGGTCGCGGAACTGTTCCCCCGTCGCTCCGAGGCCAACGTCGCCGTGTACCTGGACCTCGTCAAGGCCGAGATCGGTCAGGCCGAGTCCCCGGAGCGGATCTGGAAGCTGTTGGCCGACGATCTGAAGAGGCAGCGGGTGATCGACGCCAAGAAGGTGTCGGATCAGGCCCAGCCCGAGCACGTGGCCAACGCCATTCGGGGCTGGCTGGACGCCGACGACTCCCGCCGGATGTTGATCCTCGCGGATGAAGCGGACGCGTTTCTCACCGCGGACTCTCGGCGGGTCTTCCGCTCCGGCGGCGAGTCGACATTCCAGAACGTCAAGCGTTTCCAGCACCTTATGGAGCAGACGGACCGACGCCTCAAGGTTGTCTTTGCGGGTCTGCACCAGGTGCAGCGCTTCGGCGAGTTGTCCAACGTGTCCACCGCTCACGGCGGTCCGGACGTGCTGGTCGGGCCCCTGAACCCGACCGCCGCCGTACGTCTGGTCACCGAGCCCATGGCTGCCCTGGGGTTCGTCTTCGAGCGGCCGGAGCTGGTCTGGCGCATCCTCGCCATCACCAACTACCAGGCCAACCTGGTGCAGATTTTCTGCAGCGAGCTCATCCGGACGCTTCAGGATCGATCCCATCGTGGTCAGGTACGTCCTACTCCGATCACTGAGGCGGACGTTCAGGAGGTAGCGGCCTCGGAGACGGTACGCACCCGGCTGGCCGAGCGGCTGCGCTTCACCATCAACCTAGAGGACCGCTATCGGGTCCTGACCCTGGTCATCGCCCTGCACAGCCTCGAAGACGGCTACCGGGGCGACTACTCCGCCGAAGAACTTCTGCGGTGGGCGGCAGAGGCATGGGAAGAGGGCTTCCAGGAACTCGGTGTCAAGCAGGTGCAGATCCATCTCAGGGAGATGGTCGGCCTGGGGCTGCTCGTGCAACTGGGTGACCGCTCCCGCTTCGCCGTCAGAAGCCCGAACGTCGTCAACATGCTGGGAACCCGTGACGAACTGCTCCTGGAGCTGCGGGAGACCGAGTTCAGCCAGCCCTACGAGTACGACCCGCGAGCGGCACGCCGCCTACTCGGCCGGAACATGGGCAGCGACCCGAACCGCCACGTGACCCGCTACAGCCCGCTCACCGAAGGCCAGCTCCACGAGGCCGCACAACCTGGAGTCACGGTAATCGGGACCACCAGGTTGTACCGTCCGGAGCTGATGATCACGGCGACCGAGCGTTTCGCCGAGGCACGTGGTGTGGAGGTCCGCAGGGCCGGCGCCGACGACGACCTGCGTGCAGTCCTCACCGATGTCTCCCGGCTGCGCAGGAACTACGTCCTTGCCGTCGACCTGCGCGGTATGGACGCGGATGCACTGCTAAAGGCCATACGCCTCTGCGTGGAGCACGCCGGACCGGCAGCCGACGCCCTCGTACAGCAGGCAGAAGGGCGTAAGCGTTCCAACCACCGTTCGGTATGCGTCGTGGCCGACGCGCTCACCGTTGGCGCGGTGCGGGAATCGACTGACGCTGAGCCGTTGCCCGTCCGCTTCCTGAGCCCGGAGCGTTGGTCGGTCGAGAGCCTGCGCGCCTGGCCGGAGTGTCCCTTTGTGTCCAAAGTCGATCGTACGAGGCTGATCCGAGCCACCGGCGGCTGGGCCACCTGGGTGGAGCCGGCCATCGCCGAAGTCACGGTCAACGGTGCCACGCTCGACAGTGCCCTGGACAAGATCGACCGCGTCATACGGCGACCCGACAACCTCGACCGGCACTGTGAGGCGGCGGGCCTGGACATGCGGGACCTCGACCTGCTCGCCCTGTGGAGCGGTTACGTCAGCGAAGGCCAAGGAGTCCCGATCGATCAGGTCGCCGAGGCTGTGGAGCTGCCCGAGCAGGAGACGGCGTCATGGCTGACCCGGCTAGAGCGGCTCGGCCTGGTCGACTCGGTCACAGGCGGCATCGCCGTCGACCCCGTGACGTTCCGAGCCGTGCGCGCGCGTGCCGGGGAGTGAGCAGGGTGAATCCGACGGGGGAGGAACTGGCGCGGCTGCCAGGTGTGCGCGGCCAGATCGAGCGCATAGCCGCCGATCTGGCCGTCGGCCGGAGCTGTGTGTGGCTGATGCCGGACGCACTGGTCGACGGGGGATACGCCGAGGAACTGCACGGAGCAGTGCTGGCCCGCATGCCCGAGCACGTCCGGGTGCCAGAGCCCGGCACCGTGCGGGGAGATGAGGGCGCCACGAGGGTGGACCCGCCTGCCTACGGTGCCGCCGACGTGCCCTTGCTGGACGGGTTCGACGACGGCTTCGACATCGGCTGGGACCTGCCAGCGCCCCGCCGGGAGAAGCCGCTCTCGTCCCCGGGCGGAGGGCCGTCGGAATTGGTGACCCGCCTCGCCAAGGAACTCTCCATGGAGCCGGAGCGGGTGGTCGACGAGCTGACCGACCCCCGAGCGCACTGGCGGCCGGTCATCAGCATTCGGGCCTGGACGGAGCCCGACACTCCGCAGGGAAGCTACGGGGAGCGCGGGCATGACATCGCCCGCCTGCTGCGTTCCCTGGGCGCGGCGGTCAAGGACGTCGGTCTCCTCCCGGAGCAGCGCCCCCGGGTCATGGTCACCGGACGTCTGCGTGACCTTCCTCCCCAGCTCCCGGACGAGCTGGAACTCGAGCTGGGAACGGCTTCCGTCCACTGGTGGTGGGGCACGGTGAGCCGCCTTGACAGCGCCATGCTGCTGGCCGGACTCGGAACGTCCGACCGGCCCGGCGCCAAAGGTGGCACCGTACTGCGGACCCGGATCCTCGAAGCACTGCGTGCCGAGGTGGTCGGGGAGCTGTGCGGCGGACACCTTGACCTGGCCGTGGCCCTGTTCGAGTGCTGGGACGGCCGTGAGGGCAGCCTGGACGACTGCCTGCGCGCGTGTCTGGCGGACCGGCCCAGCGTGCCGGGCCCGGAGAGCCTGTCCGTGCGGAGCGGCGCCGGACTGCAGCACAAGCCACCATCGCCGCTTCGGGAGATCTGGGCGGACGGTGTCGTGCAGGCATGGGAGGGCCGCGCCAGACTCCACCCCGCCGTGTGGCATACCGATGGTGGAGAGGGACGTCCCGACCAGTTCGGCATCCTGGTCAGCCAGGCTCAGGCCCGGGTCCTGATGCCGTGGCTCGAGGAGGCTCGCCGACGTCTGGCGGAGCTGGCGCTGTCGTTCGCGAACCGGCCGGTCGCCGAACTGGTGGAGTCATATGTGAGAAACCGCCTGAAGGATCACGTCACTCGCCCCGAACGGACCTTCCTCTGCGCGGAGGCGTCCGAGCTGGAGCGGGCCTGTCTGCGGGGCCAGATCTCCTTCCCGATGGAGGAGCGGCTGTTGCTGAGCACCGTGGTCAGAACACGGAACGCGCTCTCACACCGCACGGTGCTACAGGACGATCGTCTCGAGGATCTTTGTGTCAAGCTGACCGCCGCCGACGCCAGATGGAGCCGCGACATCTAGCACTCCGCATCGGCGAGCGTCCCACCGACCATGGCGGACTGTAGAAACCCCACAGTGACATCCCCGACCCACTGTCGGTGCCCGAATGTCCGCGTGCCGGAGCGGACCGATAGGTTTCGAGGTAAACCGCCTGCCGTCCGGATTCCGGGCGGATGTGTCGCGGATGTGTCTGACCCCTAGCGAAAGGGTGATCCGTTGAGCCGCTCGGTTCTCGTCACCGGAGGAAACCGGGGCATCGGCCTCGCCATCGCCCGAGCGTTCGCCGACGCCGGCGACAAGGTCGCGATCACGTACCGCTCGGGCGAGCCCCCGGCCGGCTATCTGGCCGTGAAGTGCGACATCACCGACCCGGAGCAGGTGGAGCAGGCATACAAGGAGATCGAGGCCGAGCACGGCCCGGTCGAGGTCCTGGTCGCCAACGCCGGCGTCACCCGGGACCAGCTCCTGATGCGGATGTCCGAGGACGACTTCACCTCGGTCATCGACACCAACCTCACCGGCACCTTCCGGGTGGTCAAGCGCGCCAACCGCGCGATGCTGCGCGCCAAGAAGGGCCGCGTCGTGCTGATCTCCTCGGTCGTGGGGCTGCTCGGCTCCGCCGGGCAGGCCAACTACGCCGCCTCCAAGGCCGCCCTCGTCGGCTTCGCGCGCTCCCTCGCCCGTGAGCTGGGGTCGCGCAACATCACCTTCAACGTCGTCGCACCCGGCTTTGTCGACACCGACATGACCAGGGCGCTCACCGACGAGCAGCGCGCGGGCATCGTCTCGCAGGTGCCGCTCGGCCGGTACGCGCAGCCGGAGGAGATCGCCGCGACGGTGCGGTTCCTCGCCTCGGACGACGCCTCGTACATCACTGGAGCCGTCATCCCCGTTGACGGCGGACTGGGAATGGGTCACTGATCACCATGAGCGGAATTCTCGAGGGCAAGCGCGTCCTGATCACCGGTGTGCTGATGGAGTCCTCCATCGCCTTCCACACCGCCAAGCTGGCCCAGGAGCAGGGTGCCGAGATCATCCTGACCGCGTTCCCGCGGCCCACCCTGACCGAGCGCATCGCCAGGAAGCTGCCGAAGCCCACCAAGGTCATCGAGCTGGACGTCACCAACGACGAGCACCTCGGCCGGCTCGCGGACATCGTCGGCGAGGAGCTGGGCGGCCTCGACGGCGTCGTCCACTCCATCGGCTTCGCCCCGCAGGACGCGCTCGGCGGCAACTTCCTCAACACGCCGTTCGAGTCGGTCGCCACGGCCATGCACGTCTCGGCGTACTCCCTGAAGTCGCTCACCATGGCCTGCCTGCCGCTGATGCAGAACGGCGGCTCGGTCGTCGGCCTCACCTTCGACGCGCAGTACGCCTGGCCGCAGTACGACTGGATGGGCCCGGCCAAGGCCGCCCTGGAGGCCACC